>JAGODF010000385.1 GCA_017998375.1 Spirochaetota bacterium | reverse complement strand
GCCGATGTGAGCGCCCCCGGCCCACACCGTGGTATCGATGATGTCCCGGCGTATCTGCCAGGCCTTTTCCTTGAGATCTTTCAATTCAGCGTCTGTCAGCGGCATGATGTCCTCCTTCAGGTATGTTCGCGGGAGCGCCCGGCGCCCCTAGCTGTATTTCTTCTTCACGACCTTGAACGCCTCGTCGGCTATGTTCCAAGTTTTTTTGATATCAGCATCCGTGTGAGCCGCCGACACGAACCAGTTGTGGTGCGAGGTGAAATACGCGCCGCGCTTGGTGCATTCTGCGCACCAGTCCTGGTGCAGCATGAGGCTCTCGTCGTCGGTGATGCGCAGGTACGGCATGGCGGGACTCCCGGTTACCTTGAGAGTATAGCCGTAACCGCTGGCGATATCCACCAGCCCGTCGAGCATCTTCTTGCCCTTGGCCTGTATGACCTTCGGCGCGTTGATACGCTTGAGCTCCTTCAGGCACGCCAGGGCCGCCGCCATGGGCGAAGACTGGTACCAGTAGCTCCCCGTGTGGAAAACCCGGGCGACCTCTGCCTTGAGCGCTTCGGTGCCCACGAGCGCGGAGATGGGATGGCCGTTGCCGATTGCCTTGCAGAAACAGATGAGGTCCGGCTTGAAGCCGAAAAACTCGTTGGAACCCCGGAGGTCGAGCCGGAATCCGCAGCGCACGTCGTCAAGGATGAGCACGATGCTCTCTTTTTTGCACAACGCCTCGACCTTCTTCCAGAATCCTTCGGCGGGCATCTCGTTGTCCACGAAGGTCGGGTGATGATAGGGCGTCGAGATCAATGCGGCGATCTGCCCCGGATTTTCACTCACCGCTTTCTCGAGCTCCTCGAACCTGTTCCAGTGGATGCGTATGATGTCCCGATAATCCTCCTCCTGCACGCCGTGGTGCCCCGGCGCCTGCATCCAGGGCTGCACGCCGTGATAGCCGCCGGAAAACATCACTACCTTCCTTCTGCCCGTCGCCGAGCGCGCAACCATGATCGCGTAGTTGGTCACGTCGCCGCCGTTCTTCGCGAAGAACGCCCAGTTGGCGATGGTCACCATGTCGACAAGGTACTCCGCGAGCTCCACCATCACCGGGCCCGGCGCCGAAAGGGTGCTGCCCGACATGTTCGCCTTGCGCGCCGCCTCCTCCACTTTCGGATGGGCATAGCCCAGCACCATGGGGCCGTACGCGCACATGTAGTCTACGAACTCGTTTCCGTCGATGTCCCAGAACTTCGCGCCTTTCGCCCTCGCGG
Organism: Spirochaetota bacterium; assembly: GCA_017998375.1. Taxonomy (GTDB): domain Bacteria; phylum Spirochaetota; class UBA4802; order UBA4802; family JAGODF01; genus JAGODF01. Next base: position 2,265 of record JAGODF010000385.1, on the reverse strand, counting down.
CGTAAAACGGATAATCCGTGGGCGGGACAAGCGGCGCCGGGCTGAAGTGCCCGTAGATACCGCAGGGTATCACTTTCGTCGCTTTCCGGAACAATTCCTGTGATTTTTTATAACTGTAGGTTTTCATCATCCTCTCCGTTTTCGCTCCTATTATGATAGATACACCGGGACCCTGTCAAGGATCAGGCTCATGGAATCGAGCATCGGCATCTGCCCCTTGATCATCACATCCCCCGACGCCACCGCGGTGAAGGTGTCCATCTTCCCGTTGAGAAACGCATTCGCGATCTTCAATCCCCGCATTCCCATTAGCGCCATGGGCCGCGCGGCATCGCCCTTCGTCACGGTAATGTCATCATCCTTGAAATCGATATAGACGCCCGGACCGGCCGGCATGACTTTCATCTGGACGATGCCTTTGCCGATATGCGGCAGGGCCAGCATTCCCACCGGATCGAGCAACGCAAGTTCACGGAGGGCGAAAGCGGCGGTATTAACGGTGAGACGCGTGTTCATCTCGAGGTACGACTGGTCTTTCAGCAGTTCATCGGTCGGCTTGAGATAATATTCCATCTTCTTGGTGAGTTTAGGAAATTCTTTCGTGAGAAATCCAAGTCGGGTGAAGCCTTTGACTGGAATGGGATTTGCCTTGTTGTCGAACATTTTGTTGAGGTGCTCGGGCGACGTGAAAAGCAGCACCACGGAGGGCGACTTGCACTTCCCTCTTCCCACGGTGCATGTGCCATTTTTAAAAACGACATGCGACTTGGGTCCACCGATGACGCTAAACTGAATCGACACGTCCCAATCCCTGGCAAGGTTGGACATTTCCCTGTCGTATTTCACCAGGTCTTCGAGGTTCTGCAGTACCGCATACAGATTTAGATGTGCTTTAATTAGCTGAAAGGACATAGAGGTACTCCATTAATTATATGAGTGAGCGCTTACTCATTATAATACTGTTTTTATTCAAAAAGTCAAGTAAAAAAAATTTGATTCAAAAAAATTGAGTGATAATTCACTCAATTTGTTTTTTTTCCTTGCCAAAACATCAAGCTTCTATTCAATAATTATTATTCGCCGTAAACCGTGAACCGTAATGTTCACGGTTTGTTGTTACACCATGTCAAGCGCTGCGTCAAGCTCTCTATATCAATTACTGACAGCAGCGCATACTAACACAGCATGCGCAGGGTACACGGGATGAAATGGGCTGAACTCACACAATTTGATACATCAAAAACGCCGAAAAGCGAACGTTTTTTCAAAGAAACCTTTGACAAGATATCCGATGAAAAACGCGACCGGATACTCGACGCCGCCATAACCGAGTTCGCGAAAAGGGGATTCAACGCGGCCAACATCAACGTCATCGCCAAGAACGCCGGCATCAGCATCGGCTCCATGTATAACTATTTCTCCTCCAAGGAGGACCTCTACCTGACCCTCATCGATTACGGATACCAGCTCCTTGAATCCGTCATTTCCAGGATCGACCTTTCGGAGGGGACTATTTTCGACAAGTTCGAGAAGCTCGTGCGCGCGGCCATCGACTATTCCCGCAGATACCCGGAAATCAACCAGATATATCTGGACATATCCACGGAAGGGCTTTCCCACCTGTCGGACAAGCTCTCCCGCAAGATGGAATCGATATCGGCCATCTACTATCGCAGCCTGATAGACCAGGCGAAGAAAGAAAACCTGGTTTCCAATGATATCGACTCCCACATCGCGTCTTTCTGCATCGACAATATAATCATGATGGTCCAGTTTTCCTATGCGTCTCAATACTTCAAGGAACGCATGCGCATTTTCGCCGGCGACGCGTCACTGGAAAACGACGACACCATCGTCGCCGGAACAATGAGTTTCATCAAGAAAGCCCTGTCATCCAACTGATGCACATTTCTTGTACAAGAAAAATGCGTTTCAGCGATCATGTGACATAACTTCATTGTCCTCTATCGCCGTTGACGCCAATCGGGCATCCTCCCCTGCCCGTTCCTTCCACGGTAAATAATTTTTTACCTCACCACTACCATAAAAATATTTGACAAAATAGTTTTACCTTTCAAAATCACGACATACATGCCAGAAGCGTATTAACCAGCAACGCAAAAAAAAGAGATCATGCCTGTATAGAAAATGAGGGATGTATGAAAGGGGGAAAGGTCTTCACCAGGCTGGATTACGAACGGATCAACCGGCTGATTCAAGAATCAAAAAGCGACAGCCCAGCCGAAAGGCTCACCATCCGCAAGC
>JAGODF010000384.1 GCA_017998375.1 Spirochaetota bacterium | reverse complement strand
AAAGTGGCGGCCCTTATCGGCCCCGGCGAGTTCACCTACACCGAGAACATCTCCATTATATCCGCCGACGGCGTGAAAATATCCGCCAACGTGTACGCCCCGAAAAACATGGGACCGGGCCCCTTCCCGGCAGTCGTGTTCATCAACAGCTGGGGAATGGATGAATACGAGTACCAGGTTCCCGCCGCCACCCTGGCGACGAAAGGCTTCGTGGCGTTGAGCTATTCGGCGCGCGGATTCGGTAAATCGGGCGGCACGGTGAACTTCGGCGGCGCGAGCGACACCGCGGACATGGTCGCGGTCCTCGACTACCTGGAATCGCACTTCCCGGTCGAGCAGGGCAACATCGCCGCGGCGGGAATATCGTACGGCGGGATGAGCGCGCTGCTCGCGCTTGCGAAGCACGACCGGATCAGGACCGTCGCCTGCATGAGCGCTCCCGCGGACTTCGCGCGGGGTCTCTTCGACCAGGACGCGACACGGTCGTTCTGGATCGATATCCTCGCCATGGGCGGCTCCTCGCAGACGGTCGATCCGACCTTCACCGCGCTGATGGCCGACCTGAAGCTGTACAAAAACATTCCGGCCTTCCGCGCCTGGGCGTCGGCGATTTCCCCCGCGAGCTTCATCAGCCAGATCAACGCGGCGGGCAAGCCCGTGTACCTGAGCCACAACTTTTCCGATGGCATGTTCATCGTGAACGCCAACATCGATTTTTTCACGAAACTCACCGTTCCCCGGAAGCTCGACCTCAACCAGGGAATACACGCTTCGGCCGAGGCGGGCGGCGTGCTCGGCGCCGGGAATTACGTGTGGAACAACGTGTACCGCTGGCTCGATTACCATCTCAAGGGGACCCGGAACGGGATCATGGAAGAGCCTCCCGTGACCATGGAGCGGAAATTCGACACCGGCAGGGACAGCTTCGAGGCATGGCCGTCAGCCCGGGTGCGGAACAGCGTCTTCTACCTGCATCCGCGGAAGAGCATCCTGGATTATGACGGCGAGATAAAAACCTCCAGGCATTATCTCTCCACGCTGTTCAATCCCAGCGGGAACATCACCAACATGATTTCGCACCTATCACTGCTTCCCGACACGATCGCGACCACGGGCATTCCCGCCGTGGCACAGCTGCTGGAGTCGCACATCGACATGCCTTTAAAAATTCTGGTGGATCTCCTCAGCCCGATAAAGGCGATCGTATTCAGGTCCGACGCGTTCGCGAACGGCCTGAAGATCCGCGGCATCCCGAAGCTGCGCCTGAACGTTTCCTTCTCCGGGGGAAAGGGGCTGCTCATAGCATACCTGTACGACGTGGACGGCCTCGGGGTGGGGACGCTCCTGACGCACGGCGTCTTCGGTTCGTACAACAGGGCGGCCGGGCAGACGTACGCCATCGACGTGGAGTTCGCCGCGACCGCGTACAACCTTCCCGCCGGGCACAGGCTCGCGGTGGTTATCGACACGGCGGATCCGCTCTATGGCCAGCCGGTCAGTGGTGCCTACGACGTGAATTTCAAATTTTCGAACAGCCTCCAGTCGAGTTTCACCGTGCCAACGGTGGACTGATACCTACGTGCAGCCCGGCTGGGGGTGAAAGTCATATCATCCCCTGCCACTTCATGTCGCAGGTGGCGACCAGGTTAATGCCGCTTCCGAGCAGGTTTTCTTTCACCACGTTCCCGGGGACAAGCCTTTCCCGCACCTCGACCGCGTTGATCTCACGCATGAACGCGAAGATGTCCGCGAGCGGGACCTCGGCGTCGGTCTTCGCGCTCAGCCGGGGAAAGTCCCTGAAGGCGGTGCGCACGGTGGTGGTGATGCTGCGCACCGGATTGGTGATCTCCTGGCGGGCGTACTCGATCCCCTTTTTGCAGTGGTTTCCCTCGACGCCGAACTCCCCGCCGTTTTTCACGATCTCCAGCGCGCATCCCTGGGGACACGAGATGCACACCATCCTGATCGGTTTAGTTTCCTTCATCACCGGCCTCCTCCTTCAATTCGATGACGACGCTCCCCGTTCCGGCAGGAACCTTGGTCAGATCGAGCGTGATACGCTCCATCTCCGGCGGCTTGACCACCCGGTATTTTTTCTTTACCAGCTCCGTCTCACCCGCCCTGACACCCAGCCGCGCATTCCTGATCGTCCTGGCGCTCCTGAAGTAGACCACCGCCTCGCTGTTGCCGGCGAGGTTTAGGAATTGGGGAACCACGTACATGATGTTCCCCTCGGGCTTCACCGGGATGAGCGCGCGGGACCGTCCGCTCCCCGCCGCGTACGCCGCCGCCTGCCTGCCCGCGGTATCGCCGCTCTCCGAGACGAAATCCACGAGGTCGTTCACGTGAAGCGCGTTCCCGCAGGAAAAAATCCCCTCACGCATGGTCATCAGGTCCTGGTCGACGAGCGGTCCCTTCGTCCTGGGGTCGATATCCACCGCCAGGGGATCGAGGATGTCGTTTTCCGGTATCAGCCCGACGGAGAGGATCAGCGCGTCGCATTCGATGTACCGCTCCGTGCCGGGGACCGGTTTGAAGTCCTTCATCCCGCACACGGTGACTCCCTCGACCCGCCGGTTGCCGTGCACCTTCACCACGGAAGTGTTCAGGTGCAGCGGGATGTTGTAATCCTCGAGGCACTGCACGATGTTCCTCGTGAGCCCCGACGGCTCGGGAAGGATCTCGTACACGCCCTCGACGCTGGCGCCCTCCAGGGTGAGCCTGCGCGCCATGATGAGGCCGATGTCACCCGAGCCGAGGATGACGCACCGCTTCGTGGGCATGAGCCCCTGGATGTTGATATAGTACTGCGCGAGGCCCGCCGTCATCACCCCGGCGGGCCGCGTCCCATGGATGAAGACCTGGCGGGAGGTCCTTTCCCTGCACCCCATCGCCATCACGATGGACTTTCCCCCGGCGAGCACCACCCCGTCCTCCCTGTTGACGAGCGCCAGCCGGTAGGACCCGTTCTCTCTCGAGATGTCGGTGAGGAACGAATTCAGGTACACCGGTATCTTCCTCTCGCGCGCCATCTCGATGAAGCGGAAGGCGTATTCGGGGCCCGTCAGTTTCTCCTTGAAACGGACGAGGCCGAAACCGTCGTGGATGCACTGCTTGAGAATCCCCCCGAGCCGCTCCTCGCGCTCGACGACGCAGACGCGCGCACCGGCGTCGTGGGCCGATACCGCCGAGGCGAGCCCCGCGGGGCCTCCGCCAATCACAATGACGTCCCAATCCTGTTTCGCTTTCATAACGATTCCGCCGCTTCAAATTTTTTTACGCCCGCCTCCCGGTAGTCGACGCCGTCCTTCGTGTACCCGAAGAACAGCTCCGACTCGGGCCCCTTCTTCGTGAGCCGGGTGATGTCCAGCGAGAGCTCCTCCGCCATGATCTCGAGCACCCTTGGCGTGCAGAAGCCGCCCTGGCACCTCCCGGCCCCGGTCCTCGCGCGCCGCTTGATGCCGTCGAGCGTCATCGGCCTCACCTTCGACCTCAGCGCGTCGCGGATCTCCCCCTCGTAGTTGCGGTT
>JAGODF010000383.1 GCA_017998375.1 Spirochaetota bacterium | reverse complement strand
CTCTATGGGCGATATGACGACTATCTCCCCGTCCTTCACGGTGATCTCGATCCCCACGCCGATGAAGTCGCCGGTGATGTCCTCCCGGAACTCCTTGAAGGCCTTCTCGTCCATGAAGCGGGAGTAGGGATCGTTCAGCCCCTTCATCATCCCGTTGATGGCGCCGAAGAAGAGGTCCTTCGTGACCGGAGTGTCGACGTACTCGGTGAGGATGTGGTTGTAGACCTGGTGGAAGTAGTCCAGGTAGCGGTGGGCCGGCTCGTTCGCCGAGAGCCTGAACGAGGCGCTGAGTCCCAGGAAGAGGCCCAGCAGAAACGCCACCAGCATCAGGTGGAACGTGCGCTCCGATAATTTTTTAGGCATGTATCGCTCCTACTCGTCTTTTTTCTTTTCCAGGATGTGCATCTTGTACTCCAGCGGGAGATACATGATGATGCCGCGCGGTGACAGGCTGTATTTCGTCATGGCCGCGGCGACCAGGACGTGGTGGGTGTCCCCGACCCGCTTCGTGAAGCCGCGGATGGTGACCGGGATGCGCATCTGCTCGAACCGCCAGTATTTGATGATGTCCTTCTTCATCGCGTGCTCTATCCTGTGCATCACCTTCGAAACGATGCGGTCCTCCATGGTGTCCCGGAGCTTCTCCATCAGGGCGGGGACTGCGGCGGGATCGCCCGTTTCCCCGGTCTCGGTGAAGATGTGGTACTCGGCGTATTCCCCGGGTGGAATGGAGAGGCACGCGCACTGCTCCCCGCGGTTGTCGAAACGGTGCGTGCCGTGCTCCGCGCAGAGGTAGTCCGTGTCGGCGCGCCGCGGCGCTTCCTCGACGACCGGCGCCTCGACGCACGACAGCGACGCGGCGAGGAGCGCGCAGCAGATGAAACGGGTATCCATGCGCCGTCAGTCCTTCGCGAGGTTCCTGTTGATGAAATCCATCATCTTCGGCGTCACGTAGTTCCAGAAGGGCCAGTTGTGGAACTCGCGCCGCATGAGGACCATTTCAAACGGGTACGTGGACCGGGCGATAGCCTCCAGGGCCGCCTCGTCCTTAACCGACCCACGGACCGACTCCAGGTGGGTGTTCCGGAGCATGAGGAGCCTCACCGCCAGGAAGCGCGACTGCTCGTAGTTGTAGGTGCCGTCGTCCATCCCGTGGGCGAGGAAGACCGGCGTGTTCCTCAGGCTCCCGGCGAGCTCGATGATGTTGTCCTCCTTCTTCCAGCGCTCCTCGAATTTGGAGTGCTCGCCGTACACCGACGCCAGGAGCGTGCTTTTCGTCATGGAGAGGGAATCGTAGTAGCCCGAGAGCCCCGCCGCCGCGCCGAAGAACTCCGGGTAGCGCTCCGCCACCAGCACCGCGCCCCTGGCGCCGGAGGAAATGCCCACTATGCCCGTGAGCTTCCGGTCCGCCGCCAGGTTGAACCGCTGCCTGATGAATCCCACCAGCACCTCGCCGACCCACTTGCCGCCTGGAATGCCGTCCCACTTCCGGATCGTTTCCGGGAAGTACTGCGTCTCGTAGATGGTGGAGCCCATGCCGGGGCAGACCACCGCGAATCCGTACGTGTTCGCGTACCCGACGATGCGGGAGTTGCGTTCCCAGTCACGCAGGTCGCCCCCCGTGTTGTGCAGGGCGATAAGGGTGCGCTGCGGTTTCTCGCGGGTGTACCCGGTGGGGAAGTATATCTGGATCTTCGCGGTGCGCGTCTGCCCTCCGTCGACGTACTCCACCGGGATGTCGCGCATCCACTGGCCCGGGGCGATGGGGCCGCTGTACCGCTCTATGTTTCCCCTGAAATGCTCGCGGTGCACGGCGCCTCCGCCGCAGGCGAGCAGTATGCACGGTATCGACAGCACTGCCATCCGGAGTACGCGTCTCATTTCATGTTCCCCTTTGCCGGAAAAAGATTCATCATGCGCGCCCTAGGGTAGTGTGATGGAATTATTTAGTCAATACCATTATTGGGAACCGTGATAAATTCCAATTGGGCGATAAATGGTTGAGAAAAATTGCGGGTATGGTACACTGCGCCGTGAGGTTCGCCGCATCAACGGGAAGAGGGGTGATGGCAATGACCGGTGTGAACAGTGTGAGGCTCGTCGCAACTTTCGTGGAACTGGTGAAGATATCCTCGCCTTCGTGGAAGGAGCACGGCGTCATAGACTACATCGAGAAAAAGCTCGACTTGCCCGGGATCCGGTGCACACGCTATCCCTGCGGCGATTCCTTCAACCTCCTGGCGCGGGTCGACGGGACCAGGGGCGGCGACCCGGTGCTCTTCTCGTGCCACACCGACACGGTGGTTCCCTGCGAGAACGTGAATCCCGTGGTCACGCCGTCGCGCATATCCTCCGACGGCACCACGATACTCGGCGCCGACGACAAGGCCGCGGTCGCCGCGTTCCTGGAAGCGCTGTTCGTTCTGAGGGAGAGCGGGGCGCCCCACGGCCCCCTGGAGTTCCTCTTCTCCTGCGCGGAAGAACTGGGGCTTTACGGCATCAAGGGCTTCGATCTCTCGGTGCTGAAATCGAAACAGGCCTTCGTGTTCGACAGCGGGGGCGATATCGGCCGCATCGTCCTGAAAGCGCCGTTCCACCTGACCTATCGCGTATCGGTGAAGGGGAAGCCCGCGCACGCCGGCATGGAGCCGGAGAAGGGCATCAGCGCCATCCGCGTGCTGTCGGAGATGATAGGCGCGATTCCGCACGGGAGGATCGACCGTGAGACCACGGTGAACGTGGGGACGATATCGGGCGGCAGGGCGACGAACATCGTGGCGGAACACGCCGAGATGACGCTGGAGGCGCGGTCCATCAGCCGCGGGAAGCTCTCCGCGGTGGACGGGAAAATATCGGGCATAATGAAAAAGATCGCGAAGAAGCGCGGCGCCGGTATCAGCCTGAAAAAGAACCTGGAGTATTCTGGATTCGCCCTCACGGAAAAGGACCGCGTGGTGAAAACGGTGGCCGGCGCGCTGGAGTCGCTGGGGATCAAGCCGAGCTTCGAGGTCTCGGGCGGCGGGAGCGACACCAACGTCATCAACAGGGCGGGAATACGCGCCGTCAACGTCTCGGTGGGAATGAGGAACGTGCACACGAAGAAGGAATACATCCTCACGAAGGACCTGGTAAACAGCGCGCGCCTGGTCCTGGCTATAATCGGCAGGGTGTGAGCGCTAGAAGCAGCCGAGTTTCACCACAAAGTACGCCCCGCAGATCAGGGTGACCGGCAGCGTCATGAAGTATATCATCACGTCCTTGGGGGTCGCCACGTTCTTGTGGAGGACCTTTTTCCCGAACACGTTGAAGTGGTAGTTCGCCGGGTCCTGTGAGCGCCGGTAAATGCTGACGGATATCTTCATCTTTACGTAGAGCATTATCATGAAGATGATGCCGGACTCCACGAACAGGATCCGGTCCAGGTTTATCTCCCGTAGCTGCGAGGGGTAGACGAGTATCAGCAGGGCGATGAATATCGCCATGAAGATGTTGACGACGGTGGTGACGAAGAATCCGCGGAAGGCCCGGTCGGCCTTGTTGGTGATGAAGCTGACCATGAAG
>JAGODF010000381.1 GCA_017998375.1 Spirochaetota bacterium | reverse complement strand
TCGGCGCTGTAATCCAGGATCAGGTTCCTGAGCGCCTTGAAGTCCGTTTGCCGGCAGAACGCGATCAGGGTAAACTTGTCGAGGCTCACCACCGCGGCCCTGCCCGGGAACGCATCGATGATTTTTCTCGCGAGGTAGGTGAAGATGAAATCGGATTCCGGATTGCTGCGCTGGGAATATCGGACGAATATCACCCCGCCCTCGAGGACCTTGAAATAGAGCGTGAAATAGTATTCGAGGATGTCCACGGCGCCGGCCAGTCCGCCCGTTCCGTACTCCGCCACCTTCGGATAGAGCAGGTTTTTGTAGAGCGCCAGGGCGAAGGAAAGCCTCCGCTTCAACCTGGTGAAGAGGTCGTTCCGCGGCGTATCATCGGGAGGCGCGTCGGTGAGCACCATGAGCACCGTGGGTATCACCGGGGGTAGCGCGGGCGCATCCGTCCCGGCGTCGCGGAACAGGTCATCCTCCAGGAACCCCAGGGAAAGAAAGAAGATCGCCCCGGATAGAGGTCCCGTTTCCTCTGGGACGAAGCGCTTTTTCAGGAAGGGATCGCGCTCCACCGCGGCGGCGTCCACGTATATCCCCCTGCGGCTTTTCATGGTCCGCCGGAAAAGAGGCTCGTCGATATCCATGACCAGGTTGTCCCGGTTGATCTGGGTGATATGATTCATGCGGCAGGCGAATGATTTTTTCTGGAAGTCGTATGTCAGGATGGCGAAGTGACGCAGCCCCAGCGCATCCATTTCTCCGTAGATATGCAGGGCCAGTGAGTCCTCAAGCGTGGCAAGCTCGTAATCCAGGTGGTCCGCTCTGGGGTACGCGTCATCCAGGTGGAAGAGCCCCGAAGCGCGGTAAAAAAGCTCGTGAAACCGCCGGATAAGGTCCTTTTCAGCGTCCGCCTGGAGGTCCCGATCGCCGGGACGGTGCGAGGTAACGCGGGAAACCAGGTCCCGGAACTCGTCGTCGAAGGTCTTTTCCCTGATTTTTTCTATCTCGGAAGACAGGGAATCTTCATCGGCCCGCGCGCCCCGTATCCCGTTTTCAAGACCGTATTGTTCTTTATCTGCCAAGCGGTTTTCCCAGACCAGTTTGCCGATGATACCGCCGTCTATTTCGAAAGTTCAAGCATTTTTTCAAGGCACCCCGCGGCGCGCCGCGCCACGTCATCCGGCACCGTGATGACGGGCGCCTCGTCCCGGAGGGCGGCATGGAGTTTTTCCAGTGTGATCTTTTTCATGTTGGGGCACAGGAACGAATCCGACGCGGGGATGAACTCGATGCCGGGGGCCTCGGCCTTCAACCGGTGGAGCATCCCCACCTCGGTCCCCACGATGATTTTCCTGCTGCCGGCAGTCTTCACGAACTTCACCATGCCGCCCGTGGAGAGCACCTCGTCGGCGCTGTCCACCACTTCCGGACGGCACTCCGGGTGCACCATCACCAGGGCATCGGGATGCCGTGCCCGGACCGCTTCCAGTTGCTCCACGGTGAACCGTTCGTGCGTGGGACAGAATCCCTTCCAGAAAATGATCTTCTTGTCCGTGAAGCGCGACACGTAATGCCCCAGGTTCTTGTCCGGCACGAATATGATCTCCCTCGCGTCGACTCGCTGGACGATCTTTACCGCGTTAGCCGAGGTGCAGCAGACGTCTGAAAGTGCCTTCACCGCGGCCGTGGAATTGATGTACGTCACCACGGCGGCACCGGGATGCACGCGCTTCATCTCCGCCAGGTCGTCTGCCGACGCCATGTCTGCCATGGGGCAGCCGGCGCCGGGATCCGGGAGCACCACCTTTTTGCCGGGAGCAAGGATTGCTGCCGATTCCGCCATGAAGTGCACGCCGCAGAAGACTATGAGCCTCGCGTCGTTCGCCGCGGCGATACGCGCCAGCTCCAGGGAATCACCCGTGTGGTGGGCGATATCCTGTATCTCCGGCCGCTGGTAGTTGTGCGCCAGGATGAGCGCGTTTTTCTCGACGGCAAGGCGACGTATCTCTTTCACGACATCCATAATCCCACCTCCGGCATGTACCCGATCCCCGCAACCATTGCGCGCTTCCGCCCCGGCGCCGGGCACTTTCCCCCGATATAGCGACATGGAACAATTCCTGTCAAGTATTCCGGTCGCAAATCCCAACCCGCCGGGCAGACTCATAATAAAACACCAAATGCTTAATTGAGGCAATTTTGCGATGTAAATTCAGCAAAAAATCTTGACAGGATTGAGGGTAGTTTTTATGAAGTGTAAGCGTTTCTCATTCCCCTCTAGCTCAGTCGGTAGAGTCCCGGCGCGCCGGGATTAACCACTGAATAGAAGGTGTTTTATTCATTCCCCTCTAGCTCAGTCGGTAGAGCAAGTGGCTGTTAACCACTGGGTCGTAGGTTCGAGTCCTACGGGGGGAGCAGGACTGGACGGTTTCGAACTATCGGAATCGTCCTTTTTTTTCGATCCGAGAATGCCGCTTTTCATGAAGAAGGAATAGGGCTTTTTCCACTGGAACTCCATCCCCTCCTCTCCCACGACCACGAAATCCGCCAGCTCCTTGAGGATCGCGACCTTCTTGGCGGGCTCTGACTTCATGTAAAGTCCAGGGAGCTCCATGAAAGTCGCAATGACATGCTGTACCTCGATATCGACACGCTGGTAATCCACGCTCAGCGACTTCAGGTGGGCATTCAGCGTCATGATCGACTTGTCCAGCTGGGCCAGCTTTCTTTTGAGATCATCCCTGGTGAAGTAGTCGTCCTCCAAATACAAGTCGTAAAGCTTGTTCTTGTTGACCTCAAGATTGCTGATTTTCCGCCTGAGGGACAGTATCTCCCTCCCGTTGTCCTTCCCGACAGAGGTAAAACGCTCGGAGAAAAGATTCTTAAGGGATGAAGCCATCGAATCTTCCAGCTCAAGGCCCGCTACAGCTTTATTGATAGCAGCAAACAGGGTATCTTCGAGATACGACCGCTGTTTCCCTTTCAATATCTGGCACTTGTGGACGTAATAGAGATACCGGTCCTTTTTCAGGTCGGGCGTGAGGAACCGCCCACAACGGCACTTGACCAGCCCGTGAAGGAGGGTTTCCTTCTTTTTCCTTAACTTCGTGTTGCAGGCCGTCGAAAGGCGCTTCAAGCGTTCGAGGTACCTCGCCTTCTCGTAATAGGTCTCCTGCGTCCCCTTGAGGACCATGTTCTTCCGCCGGAATTCCCCATGGTAGAAGGGATTCTCGAGGATGTTGAACAGGCTCGACTTGGTCCAGGGATACCCGCTCTTCGTAAGGAACCCCTTCGAGTTCAGGATGGCGCTGAAATCGCTGAGGCTGTATGTTCCCCCGTCGAATTCATCGAACAGGAAGCGGAGAATATACTCATTGTCCCTGTCGATTATGAACCGCTTATTGACGCGATCGTACTTGTACCCGAAGGGCCCCGAACCAGGCGATATCCCCTTCTTTGCCTTGTAGCTGTTTACCGCCCTGATATCGTGGCTGATTTTGTCGGAGAGATGCTTCGCCACTGCCTGCTCTATCCCGATGATGAACTTCTCATCGTGGGTAGAATTGGCATTGATAA
>JAGODF010000382.1 GCA_017998375.1 Spirochaetota bacterium | reverse complement strand
CAGCGCATCCCGGTTTCCCGGTTTGCCCTCTCGACGGCTTCCGCGCACAGGGCAACGCGCTCTCGGAACGGGGCGTATGCCTGGTCTGTGAGACCGTGATCGTCCTTGATAAGATCGATCCCGCCCAGTGCGAACCTGCGCGCGAGGTCTGCCAGGCCCTTCGATGTGAGTCCCATCGGTTTCAGCGCGGTGGCAAGCAGCGGGCGCGCCTGGACGTCCAGCAGGGAACGAAGACCCATTACGCCGAACCGCGGGCCCTTGAAAATTCTGAAAAGCGATGGCGCTACATCAACAGTCTCGACGTATATTCCCGGCTTGATGCTGATGTTGCCGAAGATGACATTCAGGACCTGGGTGAACTCGCCCGCGGTCGTTTCAATTGGGAAAGAGATGACTGTCCGGAAGATATCGCCCTGCCGGTCAAACGATTCGATTTTTCCCAGGACATGGTCCCGTATGAAACCGTCGGGAACCAGGTCGTCGGGGAACTCGACGGTCTGTTCCAGGCAGATGTCCTTCGCCCTTGCCAGCGCTTCCTTTTCGTTCCCGCAGAGACGATACGTGACACTGAAGCGTTCGCCTGATGCCAGCTTTGCGGGCGACTGGTTTTCCGCTATCTCCCTGATCATGCGGTCCCCTATAGTGCCTCTGCCTTCGCTACGCTGTGAACCGGTGCGAGGTAGATTTCCGCGAGTTCGCTTTCTGAGATGTCAAACCTGGTCTTGAGCAAGGTTCCGATTTCATGGACGAGGCTCAATGCGTCCAGCCCGTACTCTTTTTTCAGATACGGCAGGCTTGCACCGTGGGCGAAGGTATCGCGCAGCCCGATGCGAACGAGTTTCTGTCCCATGCCGCGTTCGGCGATGACCTCGGCAACAATGGTACCCAGACCGCCAATGGTCGTGTGGTTTTCCATCGTGATGACCCCGCGCTTCGCCTTCGCGATCGCTTCGATGGTTTCCGGATCGTCGAAGGGCTTCAGCGTGGTGATGTGGAGGTGCTCTATCGACACGCCGCGCTCACGGAGCGCCCGCGACGCGCGCATGGCTTCCTCGGTGCAGATGCCGGAGGAAAGGAGGGTGATATCGGTGCCGCGGCTGATACCACGGGCCCTGCCCAGCCGGAGCGGGTTCGCGTCATCGAAAAGTTTCGGTATCTCGCCGCGCAGCATCCGCACGTAGACCGGTCCCGGTATCTCCGCCGCCACGCCGAGGACGGTCTTCACGTCGGTCGCGTCGCCCGTTTCCAGCACCGTCATGTTGGGCAGTGCGCGCATCAGGGCGATATCTTCCAGCGCCTGGTGCGTGGCGCCGCCCGGAGTGGTGATCCCGGGGAGGAACCCGAACATCTTCACCGGCAGGTTGGGGTAGGCAACGGACATGGCGACCTGGTCGTACGCGCGGCGATAGATGAACACTGCGAAGGTGTGGACCAGCGGCAGGAATCCCTCGCGCGCGAGCCCCCCCGCGAAGGAAAGCATGTTCTGCTCGGCGATCCCCATCGAGAGAAAGCGGTCCGGATAGGTGTCGCGGAAAAGATCGATCTCGGTGGAGCTCGTCAGGTCGGCGGAGAGGACGAGCGCCTCCGGGCGGTCCTTCGCCCATTCCACGAGATTTTTCGCGTGCACGCGGCTCAGTATTTCCATAGCATTTTCTGAAAATATAATAATTATCTCTAACTGAATATTATCAAAGAATTAAACCACGGAGGCACAGAGACACAGAGAAAGGCGATTAAATATTTTTACTCCGTGCCTCTGAGTCTCTGTGGTTGCCTTTATGCGTTTATCTGAATTCATCCAGTGCCTTTTCATAAAGGGAGCGTTCATCTTGGGATGAGAAGCGCACGTAGTGATATTTCGGGCCGCGGGGACGGAGAAACTCCATGCCGCGGCAGGGATCCGTGTCACACAGCACGATGGTCGGACGCCCGTCGGAAGGCTTTGCGGCGCATTCGGCGATCCGTTCGATGTCATGGCCGTCGATGCGGAACACCCGTATGCCGAATGCGTCCAGGCGCCCGTCCAGCGGCTCTATGTTCATCACGGAATCCATCTTTCCGTCGCACTGGTAGCCGTTGATATCGACGAAGATCAGGATGTTGTCCAGGCGGTGATACGCCATCGACTGGAGGGCCTCCCAGGTCTGTCCTATCTGGAACTCGCCGTCGGACATGAAGATTACCGTGCGCCCGGAATCGCCCTTCCGCTTCCTTCCCATGGCGATACCCGCCGCCTGGCTGATCCCCTGGCCCAAGGAACCGGTCATGATCTCCATGCCAGGCGAGTGCTCGGCGCCTATCATCTCCACGACGCCGCCGTCCCTGTTGAACTCCGCCAGCCCGGATTCGTCCATGCGTCCCGCCTCGATGAGCGCCGCGTAGAGCACCAGGGAGTATTGCGAGGGTGACAGGTAGAACCGGTCGCGTTCCGGTGCCTTGTCGCCGTGGAAATCGGCACCGGTTCTGTAGGACGCGTTCCCGCCCCCGGGAACGCCGGGAAACCGCGGCGGGACGAGCGGTTTCGCCACGGGCCCCATATTGAGGATATTAAGGTAGAGTGCCGCAAGGATCTCAGCCGATGAGCATGCCTGGCTCAGGTAGCCGCCGTTATTCTTCACGGTGTGCTCCAGCACGCGGCGCCGGATGCCGCGCGCCGCGCGGATAACATCATCATGCCATGTCGATGAAACGGTTCCAGTCATCACGCAAACCTGCCCGGCGGTAGTGGTTCCGGCAACAGTACAAACGCTTAGTGCAAAATCAAGTGCAAAATCAAGTGCAAAATCCCGGTTGGAGCAGATGCACCGTCAGTCCCTCGGCCACACCTTCTTGAAGGCGCTCGCGGGGTAGAAGCAGTAGGGGCACTCTTCCGGGGGCTCGTCGCCATAGTGGATGTGACCGCACATCCTGCACCGCCACGCTGTTTTACCTTCAATCTCGCCGTAGAAGTCTCCACCTCCATCCTCGCTGCGGAGCATGGGAAGGTCTTCCAGCGGCGGCATCACCGGCTGGTACGCGCCGAGCGCGAACCCGGACACGATGATGCGCTGGACCTCGCTGGTGCCCTCGTAGATCATGAGCAGGCGCACGTCGCGGAGGATCTTCTCGAACGGGAACATCTTTGTGAAACCGTATCCGCCGGCAACCTGGAGCGCGTCATTGGCCACCTGCACGGCCGCTTCCGTGGCGTAGAACTTTGATATCGACGCGTCGAGCGTGGGGTCGATACCGTTGTCGGCCTGCCATGCGGATTTCAGGACCAGGAGCCGCGACGTCTCCACCTTCTGGTACATCTCTGCCAGCTTGAACTGGATCGCCTCGAAGTTGGCGAGCTTCGTGCCGAATGCGCGCCGTTTCTTCGCGTAGTCAAGCGCGAACTCCATGGCGGAGCGCGCCGCTCCCACTGCGAAGGCCCCGATGATGGGGCGCGTGCGTGAGAATGTTTTCATCGCCAGGACGAACCCTTCCCCGGGCTTCGCCATCACGTTCTCTTTCGGAACCCGGACGTTTTTCAGGTTGATACCCGCGGTGTTCGAGGCCCGCTGACCCAGCTTGGGAATGTGC
>JAGODF010000053.1 GCA_017998375.1 Spirochaetota bacterium | reverse complement strand
GTTCATGGCGTGTACACCGCGATCAGAAGAACGCATTCTTCCCCGCCGGGGTTCTTCAGCGAATGTTTCACGCTGGAGTCGAAATGGAGGGTGCCTTCGCGCTTGAGACGGGATTTCTTCCTGCCCACCGTGATCTCCACCTGGCCCTGGAGCACGTACACGAACTCCTCTCCCTCGTGCTGGTAGCTGATTTTCGGATGTTCCTCGCCGGCGGGAATGGTGATCCTGAAGACGCGGAGATGCTTGTTCTGTGCGTCTGGGGTGAGCGTCGTGTAGAGATAGGAGGCGGCGCGGCGGTTGAAATCGTCGACACGCTTCTTCCTGCGCTCGCTGTCGTCGCCGCCGCTGCGGTCCAGGAGTTCCGCCGGGTCCACCGTGAGGGCCCGCGATATTTTGAGAATGTCTCCCACGGGGGGATACGCGGTTCCCGACTCTATGTCTTCGATGTCACGCATTTTCAGACCGGTTTTTTCCGAAAGCTCTTCCAGGGTGATTTTTTTCCTGGTGCGGAGGCGGGTAAGCCTCCGTGATATGGAATTGCCAGTGTCGCCGTTTCCCGACGGAGTGTGTGCCATGATGATTTTCCTTATATCAGTAGGGATACTACCACAATTTTTTATGTCAACAACATATTCATTTGTCGATGTTCCATGTCAGGGAATTAATTCATTGACAGTATCTGTATTCGGCATATGATTCAAGCTTTGCCGGTTTGTCCGCCTTTGGTCCCGGACACGCGGGATGAGGCGTCACAACCGGCGGCGATTAAATTCCTGGAGGTCCTCATGAAAAAAGCACTGGTATTGATTCTATGCCTTTCGTTCTTCGTCGGCTTCACGGTATGCAGCAAGTCGCTCCTGCCTGACAACGCGGCGCAATTCATCGAGAAGTTCGAAGCCCTGGGGAAACAGGCCGTCGACAAGTCAAACCCTCAAGCAATCGAGGCCCAGAAGGCGAAGATAGGCGAACTGGTCGAGGAAGGGAAGAAACTCAGCGAATCGCTTCCTGAGCCGGTACGCAAGATTTTCATGGAACAGGTGAACAAGATCGCGGAGCAGGTGAAAGTGCAGTAATCGCTTTGCGAAAACCGGATTCGCGCGGAAAAGAACCGCCCGCCTTTCTAGGCGAGCGGTTCTTCGCGTCTGGCAGCTTCATTTTTTTCGGGAACCGCGCAGCTTCCGCACGACGAACACCGTCACCGCCGTGATGCCTGCAAGCAGCACGAGGACGACGGCGAACGCCGTCCAGGTGAGCCAGCTCCCCCCTCGCAGGAGGGCCACCGGGGACAGGCTCGCTTCCATGACGATGCGGCCTTCGACCTGTCGATACCGTGACGGCACGTTCGGTATCCCGTCGCCGTCGGTGTCGGGAAAGGTCTTCATGTATTCGATAAGTCCCGCCCATTCCTTGAGGCCCTGGATACCCGGCGCCTTCGCGTCCCTGTCGATGATGGCCTTCGTGAGATCGTCGATGGGCCTTCCGTCCCTGTACCGTGGAACGATGGTGAGGATGTTGCGCGTGAATCCGCCGATAATCTTAAGGAACGTCGCGTTGTAGATGTTCGCGGCGATGCGGTAGTGCTTCCGATTACCCGACGTGCAATCCAGTTTTTCATAACCGGTGACGGCGTCACCCAGCCAAATGCCGGTGACGCGGTCGAAGAGAACTCGACGCGGGTTGTACGTGAACTTCAGGCCCGAAACCTGGAGATAGTAACTGTTTCCCTTAATGGGAGCGATAGTGGTGAGCACTTCAAGCGCCTTTTTCATCTCCGATGCTGTGACATACAGCGTCACGATGGGATAACCCATGGAATCGTCGCCGCCGAATCCCAGGCCAAGCGGGAAGGTGCGGAAGATGTCGCACACGGCGAGCTTTCCGCTGGTCCCCTTCAGCAGGGGGTCGCGGATGATGCCGTTCGATTCGACGGCGGCCACGACTTTCGACGCGGGGTCTTTCGGGTCGTAGACGTGACGGTTGGCATACCAGCGAATGGAGTCGGCGATGAGATTTCCCATGGGGAACTCACGGTCGGTCTCGATGTACTCAATGTCGAAATCGCTCTCGGCGATGACCTGGTTGAACCTGAGCCTGTAGGGCGATAGGACTTCCTTCTCGATGACAGGGACGTGACGGTCTATGATCGCCTGTATCGTTCCGTCACCCGGAATTGCATCATTTACCGCGACGTAACTGTACTTTTTGACGCGCGCCCGGGTTCCATCGAAGTCGAGATCCAGTACGCCGACGCACTTTCCGTACTCCCATCCCTGGACGATGATGGTGCCGTCCACCACCAGCGGCTGATCGAGCTTCGTGTGGGTGTGGCCGCTCACGATGAGATCGATACCCTTCACCTGGCGTGCGAGTTCCTCGTCCTCCGACGGTGCTCCTCTGTATTGCGTGAGTCCGCTGTGCGAGAGGCATATCACCATCTGGGACTTCTTCTCGTTGCGCAGGAACGCCACCATCTTTTTCGAAGCCTCGACTATCCCCTCGAACTTCACCGGTGACGCGAAAGGGGCCACCTCCACGGCATCGGCGCCCAGGACGGCGAAGATCCCGATGCGGATGCCGCCGCGCTCCAGGAGGAGGTAGCGTCGCACCAGGTTTTCGTTGAACGCTTTTTCCAGCGTGTCATCCTTCGGGCTTTCCTCGCTGAAGACGGCGTTGGAAAGAAGCACCGGTGGTAAAGCTCCGTTTTTCCTGGCCGCGTTGACTATGCGCGCGAGTCCCGACGGTGTCAGGTCGAACTCGTGGTTCCCCACGGCCACGGCGTCGTATCCCATTTCGCGTAAAAGGCGAAGCTCCAGCGCGTGTTCCCGGCAGATGGTATGGAAGAGGGACCCCATGAGATAATCGCCGGCGTCCAGGGTCAGCACGGGGCAGGTCCGCTCCTTCTTCACCGCCTTGATTATCGCGGCGACGCGGGCCCAACCTCCTATCGTGGCGTCATCGCCCACCCGGCGCGGGGTGTAATCTATATTGGGAGCGAATCCCAGGAGCTGGGAGTGCATGTCGTTTGTATGGATGATAGTGATATCGGCCGCGGTAGCGGGAGGGGACCAGGTCAGCGCCAGTAGTATCAGGCCGATAAAAACGATTGTTCGCATCATGGGGAGGCTCCTGGATCGGGATGTCGTCGATTTCGTCTATACTAACATCCTCTTTGCGGGATGACAATACTTTTTATCGAACATCAATAATTTATCCGATGGGTTTACAGCCATTCAGAGAGCATCATCTCCGGATTGCAGGCACGGGGTACGGGCGGGTATTTTGCATTCCGGTGCGCATTTAATAATTGACAGGTGGCATGTTTCATTGTATGCGTATGGGAACTGCCGTACCGGGAAACAATGCGTGTATCGCCATGGCGTACCACTATCACACTGCGAGGGACCCTATGAAAAGAATCGCATTACTGCTGTTCGCGGCCGCGCTCATCGCTTCGATGTTCACCACGTACGCGCCCACCTTCGCCGCGCGCATGAGCGACGAGGACCTGGCGAAGAAGAGGGAAGGGTGGTATCCCACCGGCCTCCCGCTGATCAACTTCTCCAGCGACACGGGCCTTGGATACGGGATCAGGCTGTATCTGTACAATAATGGATCGAAGCAGGACGCTGCCTTTGCCGAAACGCCTTACCTGCTGCAGACCTACATCCAGTATTTTGCCACCACGGGCGGCTGGCAGTACCATGAACTGAACATCGACCGGTTCAAAATCTTCGGGTCGGACTTCCGGGTGAAGACCTCCTTTGTGTTTGAGAAGAAGTTGAACGCAAACTATTTCGGGCAGGGTGCGGAAACAACCAAGAATCCTCTTCGGGACCTTTCCGGCAATGAATATGACAAGTACGAGGATTACCAGTCCAAGTTCTTAAAAGCGAACAACTATAATAACTACACCATTACCGCACCGAAGGCGTCGATAGACATCTACAGGAACCTCGGCGATTATTTCAAGTTCCTGTTGGGCTATCAGGCGCGCTGGATAGACATTGATCCGTGGGATGGCAGGTCATTCGAGATTGGTCTCATGGGTGGTGATTCATACCGGCAGACAGAGGAAACCCTGCTGCATAGTCAACGTGACCGCATCACGGGCTACGACGGCGGCTGGACCAACTTCGCGCGCATCGGCGTTGCGCTCGACACCCGCGACTTTGAACCAGATCCCAACAATGGATTCTACGTCGACTACGCGTTCGAGATCAGCGACGGGGTACTCGGCTCGGAGTATGACTACGTTCGCTCAACGACCGGCCTCCGCGCATACGTCACGCCAATCCGCAACCTTACCTTCGCCTTCAGGGCCGCCTACACGGACAGCTCGGGCGAGGTGCCGTTCTATGAAAAAGGCTATTTCGCCTTCCTGCTGAACCGTTACTCGGGTCTCGGCGGTTACAGGACGCTGCGCGGCTACATGGAAGACCGCTTCATTGCCAATACCATGACCATGGGTAACGCGGAGTTCCGCCTTCGGTTCTGGGAGGTTACCCCGTGGGGACAGCGGTTTGCGTTCAAGCTTATCGGTTTCTATGATGTGGGCAACGCCTACGATAACGCGAAAGACCCATTCGACGATCCCCGCTGGGGAGATTACAAGTCTGCGTATGGCGGCGGGCTCGTGATCGCGTGGAACATGAACACCATCATACACTTGTACTACGGCGTGAGCGCGGAGGAGACGGCGCTTTCTATCAACTTCATGCACTCCCTCGAATAGCGTAAGCGAAGCTATCACGGAAAGCGAAGGCGCCCCGGTTCCGTCAGGACCGGGGCGCTGTTATTGATACAAGCACTGAAACGAGTTCTGATACGATCTCCGCGGTGAAGTCGGGTTCCGACGCGAGAATATCATCACGATTCCGGTAGCCGTAGAGAACAGCAATCGACCGAATTCCATTCGCGCGTGCGCCTATCACGTCCAGGTCCATGTCGCCCACCATGATGGTTTCCCCTGGTACGATCCGAGGCTCAGTGTCCAGCAGATGCCGGAGGATTTCCGCCTTGGAGGTGACGGAGTTGTCGGGAGTGCTGCCGCAGACTCGTTCGAAATATCCCGAGAGTCCGAGATGGTGGACCAGCCCGGAA
Organism: Spirochaetota bacterium; assembly: GCA_017998375.1. Lineage (GTDB taxonomy): Bacteria > Spirochaetota > UBA4802 > UBA4802 > JAGODF01 > JAGODF01. The sequence goes on along the minus strand of JAGODF010000053.1, from coordinate 11,814 downwards.
GCGAACCGTGTGAGTTTTGCACTGGCGATGAAAAGCCGAACATCCATTCCCCCGAGGCGGGCAAGCGCGTCCGGAATTCCCGGGTACGCGATGCTGTCGACGATACCGTGAACTGAGTAATGACCGCGGTAGATGCCGACGGCCCGGACTGATTCCGTTTCGCTTAAGTGCAGGATGTTCCTGAAGGATTCGGCAAGCGGCGGCCCGATAAAGCGCCCGTACACGGAAGAGTCAACGTAGTTGAGTCCGAGCTCCCGGAAGGTGTGCCGAAGCGATGCGAGGATCCCCGGCATGGAATCTGCCAGGGTGCCGTCGAGGTCGAATATGATGTTCCGTATCCTTGCCCCATCCGCGTGAATGCTTTTCTTCGGAACGGCTGGCGATGAAGTGAATGGTTCGGTCAATTCAAACCGGTGCCTTTACGGGCTGAAACAAAAGATTGCAGTTCGGGGGCGTTGAAATGATACCTGCTTCTGCAGAATGCACACTCTACCTCGGCGCCGTTGTCCTTTTCGATCATGTCGGTGATTTCGCCGTCGCTGAATCCGCCTAGTATCTCGCCGAGCATTTCGCGGGAGCATCTGCATCTGTGCCGAAGCGGGATCTCTCCTTCAAACGTACACGGCGCGCCTCCGAGGATTCCCGTGAGGAACTCGTGGATATCTCCGCCTGCCAGGAGATGGTCACCCAGGGAATTGCGGCTGGCGACAATTCTTTTTTCGATATCTGCGATTACTTCTGGATCCGTGCCCGGAAAAATCTGCACAAGGATTCCGCCTGACACGGCAAGGTGCATGCCTTCATCCAGGCGCGCGGCTATGATGATGGCCGAGGGGACCTGCTCCGAAAAAGTGAGATAATGCGCCACATCCAGGGCTATATCGCCCGAATGGAGCGGTGAGGTGCTGAAGTACGGTTCCCTGAGCCCGAGGTCTTTTATCACGGTGAGAAAACCGGCGCCTATCAACCTCCCGAAACCGGCTCCGCCTTCTCCTTCTTCAGGCTCAAGCAGTGGATTGGCGATATACCCGCGCACGTTGCCCCGGGCGTCCGCCTGGATGTGAAGCTCCCTGATGGGCCCTCCACCCGAGAACTTGAGGCTGATGCTCTGGTCCGACTCCGGCTTGAGGCCGGCGCCGAGCAGGGTGCAGGCGTTGACGGCACGGGCCAGGTGCAGTGTCGCGAGTGGAGTCGCGCCGTGACGCTGCGCGATTTCAGCCGCGGTAGCGAGGGTGATGACGGAATACGCTCTCACGTTGAGAGCGTCGCAGATGATTCTTGTTAGTTTGTCAGTTGCCATGAACGTGATATGCAATAAAACAGGCGGCGATGAAATCGCCGCCTGCCGGTATCGCTAATGTGTGATGCTGCTTAACGCGCTGCCCTAACCGCGCTCACCCATCCGCCGCGGCGGTTTCTCCATGAGGAAGTCTGTGCGGAGTAGTTGATGGAAGTTTCTACTTCGATCATGGCCTGTCCAAGCTGCTGTATCGAACCGGCGCCGTTGACGCGCGAAATCCAGGCGTTGCGTCTGCCGCTCCAGTTGCTCACCTGTGCGTCGTACTTGACGTTCGTTTCAAACTCTACGAGAAGGCGCTTGAGGGCGCCAACATCATTGCCGGCGTTACGGACTTCGCTGATCCAGCCGCTGCGGCGGGAGCGCCACTGATCGGTCTGGGCGGAAAAGTTTACGCTGGTCTCCAGTTCGATCATGAGTTGTCCGAAAGTGCTCGCGCTCGCTTTTTCCGTGAAAAGGGGAAGAACGAGCAGGGCAGCGCAGGCAAGAATGACGAATTTTTTCATACAATCCTCCAGTGAATGTGTACGTTAAGTGTAAATTTTATAAGGTTAAATATATAGTGAAAAGATATAAAAATCAATAAAATAATATAAAAACTTATAAAAAATAAAGGATGTTTAGCCGGTTTTTGAGAGCTGTATTCAACAGGATTATTTTGGATTATCTATAACAAACTTTAAATTGCTCTGAAGTAAAGGGCATATTACACTATGCAATATATAATTGTTCTTTATCCTATAGAATCAAATTCCATAAAAAAAATATAATCAAAACCAAATAATAAAACCGGACGGTCAGTTTTTTTTCTTGACGATATGGTTTTTTATTGTTAGTTTGTAAATAAATATGAGTTTTAATTATTAATAAGTTTCAAATAATGAGTGATTGCTCACTCACAATAAACACAAAAAGTCTTTTTGCTGTTTCTCTTCAAGCGATGATGAATGATGTTTTTTCGTGTTGGTGATAAACACTCTCACTACAGAGGTTTATGCCATGCGGAGATTTTTTTCATTTGTTAAACTGTTAGTTCCAACAGTTGTTTCTATCGTCATATTCTCATGCTCCGCCGCGGAGCTCAATGACTTCCAAGTCAACGACTTCGTTGAATACCGCATGTTTAACCTCCTGGATGATTACCCATCCATCTATGAGGCGGTAAATTCCCTCGACCAGACCACTTTCAACAGGCTATTGGGGGACGCTGTCAACCACAAGACAAACCAGTTTATCGCCATGTCTCGCGGCACTAATGACCTCTTGAGCTACAAAACCGATCCGGATGGAGCCGGGTATCATGAAAAAGATCCAGTTCACGAGCTTTTGGAGCGTGCAAAATCACTACTTGCGCGGTTGATGGATCAGGATCAATTAGATTCTGAAATCGGTGCCACCAGCTATGTGTCGGATTTGTTCGGTTTTATCGATAGCGTGCGGCTGGCAAATGTAGGATATGAATCCGATATCGTGAGCATCATGTCCAAGAGCGCCGAGCATACTGTCGACATGGAATACTCTTTTCCAGGACATATAGTTGAGAATATAGGGGAAAGCATTCTCGACATGACCGATCCCGACACCTTGATATCAGCAAAATACAACCAGAAGAAACTGGCAAAGATGCTGTTGATTTCCGATACCGACATTACAGATGGTCTCGGAAATCCGATGGGTCTTGGAAACTCGGTGCAGGGGATACGCGCGCTGTTGAAAGGCGTGATAGAGCTTCTACAGAACGCCGAAGTACGCGATAGCATCTACGACATTGTCCGGGAAATGGGGAAAGCGGCTGCTGCTGAAATTCCCACGACTGATCCCACGTATAACGCTGACATTGTCGATTATGCCCAGCAAAAATACGCGAAAGACGGCGTCAAGCGCGTCAAGGATGTGCTTCGCGAGGAAATGGAAAACAAAGAAGATTACTTCACCGTGGGCGGGAAGGAGTACAGCAAGGCTGGAGATGACCTATATCGCCGTAACAGCACCACCGAGTACGCCGATGCCGAAGCCCGCAACGTGAGCAAGGAACAGCTCCCGCATATGATTTCACTGCTCCTGCGAGGTGACAGGCCGGATTTCCTTTTCGCCCCTACCGGCAACAAGGACTATTTCGCGGAGAGATTCGTGACCGCGCTGAAAAAGCTCAATATCGACTGGGACAAGTCGCACCTGGAGGAGTCGCTCTATGACATGATACGCTATGATACGTACGGACGTGACCGTCTCAGCGATACTTCAGGTGCTTACGACATCAGCATGCTCGAAGCAACCATGATGACGGGAGGCGTTACCGCTAATATGGGGTGGACCGACGGTGGTGCTACCGGAGAAAGCTCCACTCAGCCAAACGCCAGTCATGGACACGGTGCACCGGTAGGGAACATCACACTGAATGATTCTATCTTTGGGATGAAAACTGCCAATGACGATCTTGCCGGCGGTGGCATGTATGAACTCGTTCTTGGCATTAACTATGATCCTGCCGGGCAGCATGACTTAAGGATATTCAGAAGTAAGGATCCCTTTACGAGTGCCGATGCTCTTGCCGGAAAGTGTGAACTTAAATACAACCAGAACTTCTGTGCCCTCAATTTCCTTGCAACACACTGTGTAGGCGATGTGGGACATCCCACTGGTGGAAATCCAAATAACACAACGGCAGCATTGAATCAGTTTGTTCCCTACAGTCCCACGGGTACGAAGGACACCAACACTGCAGCGTTCAACATGAACTGGGTGGCTCGTGGCTGTTACAACGGCGAAGGTCCATATTACTATGCGGATCCTAACGCTACGACAACAGAAGTAAATGGGAAAACGTATTATCGGTATCTCAGGGCGAACGGCAAGCTATATGCCTACGTGCACAAGGATTCGGATGATCCTAACGATTCAACCAAGTGGGAATATTTGTATCCAGTGGTAAATGGTGAACCGGCAGATGTAATAAGCTATACGGCCGAAATACCGGTTACAAATGCCGTATACCATTCTAATGAAGTAGTAGATGGAAGATTTGTATTGCTTCAATTTAAAATTAGGATCAAGATCGGAACAACTATAAATGCCGTAGCCACATTTGGTCCCATTGCAACGTATGATATAGATGATGTCGTAAATGTTATTAACAACGCAATAAATAGCGCAGCGGGCTCCACTTTAAACTTGTGCTCTCTGTACGATCCTGATAATAATTCATCGACAAACAACTTTCTTAAGATTGTCGCTCCACCAGGTCAGACGATAGAAATAAGCAACGCGAACAATCCTGACACGACAAGCGATAATCCGGTGCAGGTTTTTTTGCAGCAGGATTTTGGGGATAATGAAGTTAAAATCGTTTACCCGAACAGTTTTAAAATCAATAACAATGCAACGGTTAATATTAAAATTGATCAGGCTGTAAATGCAAATGTATCATTTTCCGTTTTAAGTCCTGACTATGATGGTTGGTGGACCGGACCAGAGTTGACGAATACAATTATCAACTCTGTTGGTTCCGCATATGTTAGTGGTTCTGAAAGCAATATCATTCTTGAAGGCAAAAGCACAACAGAGGGTATTGCAAAAATTGAACTCTCTAACGTATCTGGAAATGGAATGTCTGAAATTTTTGGATCAGCGATGAATTCAGTAAGCAAAACATTTGTTGAACGATATCATCGTTACCGTGAATCATGGCGAACTGATTATTATATGATCCGTAGATCTACAAAAACGCCCCCAGATACATCAGGGTCCACATTTTATACTCCAGCTGATATGGTATCTGGTGCCGCCAACAATGCATCGTGCTTTGTTATCAAGGAAATAATACCTGAAAGCGAACCAAAACGGGCATGCGCGAGCCAGGAAGAGGCCCTCTACCGCAACCTCCAGTGGATTCTTACTGAAAAGAAAATCACGCTTATTGTTCCGATGTATCTTTTCGTGAATGCGCTTGGTTGCATAAAACAGGATCTGGCGTTCTTCCAGATCGTGGAAGGTAACGGTTTCGAGGGCCTGGTCAACGCGAGGAAATTCAGGACGAACAGGGTATGGGCCAAGAAAGGCACAACGGGGCATTCGATAATACCAGGCGATTACCGGCTGTATGTTGAAACATCGCCTGAAGTCGAGGTGGCGCTGGGTATAATGCTCGGCGAGGACAAGGTGATGGAGACCGTGGGATACGGGTCTGCGAATCCGCCGATCATACCTCATACTTTTGCGTCGATATCTCGGCTTGCTTTCCCGAGGAGCGATGTTTCAAATCGCGGCGTTAATTCAACTGTCTACGGGAACGAATACGGAAATGCATATGACTTTCTTAATTTCTCGGTAGGATCTCGTGAATTTTCAGTCGATGATGATGATCCCGTATGGAAACTCCGAAACGGACTGGTGCCCTTGATTGTCACGGCACTTTCCACTGCCTGGGAGCTTTCGGATGAAAACAACAAGGGAATCCTCCGCGTCCTTGATTCCCAGTTTGCTTCTTTAAAGCCACTGTTCTTCTTCAACAAGAATGGGTCAGGTGTGATGTCGAAGTCCTGGCTCCCCAGGATCGCGGGCAGCGAGGCGCATATCTACGATTTCATGATGCCCGATCAGGACGTTCCTGGATTCAGCGCGTCCACAAGTAGTCCGACAGGTTATTTCGGCGGATGGGCGACAAGAAATTACTACCAGTTGAAAAGCATGCCCACTTCCATGACTTTCATGGTGGACAGCGACCCGAGCAGGACCCGCAGCAACAGGATCAAACGGGCGGATGGATTCATCGCGTCGCTCACTTATTATAAATCTGACGAGCCCAGGGGTGATAACAACCTTCCGAACACAAGGCTTATCACCAAGCTCCTGAAGGTGCTGGATAAAGTTGGCTCCTCGTCTTTTGCGGATCCGGATCCGGAAAATATTGTGGATGAAGACATTTCAACTTTCGGAACACGGAGAAAACTCTTCTACGGCGCGGAACAGGTGATGACGAATCAGCGCATCATTAAAAACGCTTCCACCTACAACCTTACCACTATAGACGAAACGAGTTTCAAAAACCTGGATTTTCCATCCTGGATGTTTACGAACACAACGTTCGTTGACGCGAACAACGACGGCCTGCACGACGGAACATACTCTGATATCCGCCCGGGGGATATCGTAGTCGATGAGGACCTGAACTTGAGCATCGGCTCCGACACGCTTGGCATGGGGCTGGCTAAGTTCACCGACGTTCGAGCGCCCGATTATGTGGGAACGGACAAGAGAAGCTGGAAATCGTTTAACGACGCTGCCGACAAGGCTGTGGAATTCACCAGCAACCTGGGCAAGGCTCAAGGGAAGTACAACATTACTGAGAATCTCGTCAATCTGATTGATAAGTTCTTTACGAGGGTAACCGTCGGTCAGGATGAAATTAACAGCCTCGTGCATACCCTTGGAATCATCAACGCGTATCATGATGGGTCCGAGTGGAAGTATCCGGAAGAGCTAATCGACATACAAACCAAGCTCGCACCCACCATGGCTGATATCGGGAAAGCACATGCGGTCGAATCTGCTGAATTCAACCTGGCGCTCATGGTTGAGGGCGGTCTCATCGATTACGTTCTTAACACAATGGAGACGCCTTTCAGCACGGAGGAAATTGTCAGCGACTTTCAAAGGCTGTTGAATCACAGGCTCATAGCGCAGAACGAGGACAGCCGCAACTCCATCCTCTGGAGCGACCTAATCGAAATGAACGAAGGTCTTATTGCGTCACTTCTTGACAAGTTGGATCCGGTAGTGTTTACCGAAATGAACGATTTCCAGTACAACGGTCCATGGGGAGAAAGCATATTCGACGCGTGGGATCCCTTCGGCGACCTGGGGAAGGTCTTCTCGCAGTAGAAATGAATCTTACAGATCGGGCGACGATGGAATCCGCCCATGAAGGTCGATGCCCCTGCTTCATCGGCAGGGGCTATCTTTAAACGATGGTCGAAAATGTGCGCAATGGGGAGCATTCATGCCGGTTGTTAGTTCGCACGTTGTAAAGCGATGGCATGTTCCCAGAAAAAAATAAATTGTGTCGGGAGGATATTGATGATTCGCATCGCACTACTCATACTCGCAGCACTGCTCATCGTTCCCGTACAGGCGATGGCAGGGAGCTTCGCCAACACCCACGGCTTTTCCGCATCGGGAATTTCCATGGGAAACGCGATGACCGCCGTAGTGAACGACTGGTCTTCCGTGTATTATAACATCTCCGGACTTGGGAAGACAAAGGAGAGGAGTACTCCGGTACAGGCTAAAACCGGTTCCCTCACCATGTCCAAGCTCCAGAACAAGGTGCTGGCGGAAAAATCGTCTTTTGAATCAGAAAGCACTCCGGGTCACATTAATGAATTGGCCATAACATTTATGTACACGCATCCCGTTTTAAAGATAGATATCGACAGGAGGATGCCCGCGCCGGATAATTCCCCGCTGGAAACGAAAGCTGCCGATCAGCTCAATTACGGCATGATGATTATCGGCGTAGCCCTCGATCTGAATATTATATACAAGCTGCCAAAATTCATCTCATCGGCGCGGTTTGGCCTTGGACTTGCTTCCCCCGCGGACGGTTCCGCCACGAAAGTGAACGATATCGACCTTCGTACTCACAACTGGCTGGGATACGGACGTGAAGCGCAGGTGGCCACCATCATAGCAGGCGTGGGATTCGGTTTCCTCGACGACATGTTCGGTGTGGGCGCCGGCGCGCATATCGGCTTCCACGGCGAAGGCGCAGTACTGGTGAGCAATGTTGAAGTTGGCAAAGCCAACCAGAATCCTCCTTCACAATCAAGAATGGATTTGAAGACAGTGCCCTCGGCGGTTGCCGGGCTCTATTTCAAACCGGGGAAAATCACTCCGGTTCTCAGGGGCCTCGAAATAGGCGCTGCCTACCGCCAGGAATCATTCATGAAAATATTTCCATTCAGTACGGGTACCGAACTGAAGGTGGGGAGTTCGCAAATGACGCTTGCAATGTGCATCTTCGATTACTATGTTCCCCATACGGTCAGCGCCGGCGTTTCGTACACGCGTTGGAATGCGACACTTTCCCTCGATGTTGAATATCAGATGTGGGGTTTGTACGAATATTCGCCAACGATAGAATTCGTCTACAATGATATGCAAGTACAGGATACCGATGACGCAGACGCCTGGGTGCTCCCGAAATTCAAAAATATTATCGTCCCGAAGGTGGGTATCTCATACAAGCTCTTCGACTGGATAACCCTGATGGCCGGTTATTCTTACAGGCCTTCATTTCTTGATGACGCGGATACGGGGGGCTATGTAAACTTCCTTGATAATGAAACGCACACCGGATCCTTCGGCACACGGTTTTTCATTCCGAGAATGGGCGGCATGGGAGGTTCCGTTGAAATAACACTTGGTTTCCAGGGGCAGATGCTCATGGAGCGCGAAGTGATAAAGACGGGTTCCGCTGCCGCAATCGACGCCGCGGGACCCGATGCGGGAACGGATAATTTGTATTACAGCCTGAATCCCGACTATAAGTATGGCGGCGTCAACTACATGGCGATGCTGGAGGCCAAGCTGCTGCTGTAAACTCATTTTCCGACAATGTTTTACATCCGATAATTCAACAGGCGACAATTGCAATTGTCGCCTGTTTTGCGTTCGGAACGATATATTTATCAGCTTGACAAATATTATTCCGGCATGTAGCCTACTATAGGCCGCCAATACTCATATCCGCCCCTCCATGGAGCAAAGCATGGACGAACTTCTTCGACCGCTTGCCGACTTTTCCTCACTATCCATGGGTACCATCATCCGCCGCCGCGGGAAGTCGAAGGACCAGCAGGGCGGCTACGTCCAGACCGATGCTGAAGGAAACATTATTCTCATGAATGTCATCGACATGAAGAAAGGTGAGCTTCTTGCCAACGAGGGGCTCCTGCGCCCCGAGGACGGGGACGGCATCTTCATGTATGAATCTTCGTTCAAATCCAGCCCCCGTTCCCGTGAAGCGCTTGATGTGGTGAGGGAGTGGACACTCTTCAAGCAGAACGGATCGTTGCAGTCCAGCATTCTCCAGTTTGTGGTGTCCGCCTTCGTGCCGGAGCAGGTCCTCGATTGGAAGAAGGGCGGCTCGCTGAACATGATCTTCGTACCGGTCCAGCAGAAGTTCCGCATCGGGCGCTACAAGGAGCGGCGCAGCCCTGAGCGCGTCTGCCGGGAACGCTTCAAGCTGTGGCTCGACTCCCTTGATGTAGGCGACCACATCACCTATGTGGCGCTGGTGACCGACAAGAAATCCGACGTGCCGAAGTTCTTTTCCTGCGGAACGCGCCCCCACGTGGTGACGGAAAGCGCGCTCATGGAGACTTCCTTCAACTTCAAGCCTAATCACGGCGGGCACATAAAGGCCGTGAAGTCGGCCGGAGGCCGGAAACAGTTTCTCGTGGACGCCGGATCCGATCACCTGGGGCGGGGAGTGAAGACGGCCCTTCACACGGCACAAAAAATCACACGGGCGCTGGACGCGCTGTATCCGGACTTCAGTTATACTGCGCTGGAAGGGCGCGATGCCTTCGGGAAGGAGCAGAGTTTTTAGGAGGCGGTCATGGAGAAGATAAAAGTCGTATTCCACCGGCGTTACTTCAACTCTGAATATTCCGCTGATCCCGCGGCCTCACCGGGAAGGCTGGAAAGCGTCATCGACGCTTTTACGGCGAAGCCGGGAGTGTACGAATTCGTGACGCCGGAGCCCGCCTCCGACGAGGACATCCTCCGCGCCCACAGCCAGGCGCACCTGTTCCGCATCAAGCGCGACCCGCTGCTGTACGAGCTTGCAGCGCTCGCCGCGGGCGGCGCGATCACCGCGGCGAAACTCGCCTTCGCCGGTAGCCCCGCCTTTGCCGCCATCCGCCCGCCGGGTCACCACGCATCGGCGGACTCCTGCTGGGGATTCTGCTATTTCAACAATATCAGCGTAAGCCTGCTCCGGCTCTTCGCGGAGAAGAAAATATCATCCGCCTTCGTCCTTGACTTCGACCTCCACACCGGGGACGGGAACATCAACATCCTGGAGAACCGCCGTGACGGATTCCGCGTGGACATACTCAATCCCATGGCAAGGGAAAGCGGCGAGTACCTTGACGAGGTCGAGGAGCACATGAATGGACTGCGTGACATCGACATCTTCGTGGCCGCGGCCGGATTCGACCAGGGCCTCGACGACTGGGGGAACCTGCTGTCCCCGGAGAACTACACCGAGCTGGGGAGGCTCATGCGCGTCCATTCCGAGAGGCTCTGCGGTGGAAGGCGTTACGCCCTCCTGGAGGGCGGCTACAACCACGACGTGCTGGGGATGAACGCAGACGCATTCTGCGAGGGTTTCGCCGGCTGATATCAGTTCACATTCTCTATCTTCATCATGTTCCTGAAATGTTTCAGGTACGCGTCGGCCTTGCGCTGGAAATCCACTCCCTGACGTATTTCCGCCGCCGTGTAATTCCCGCTTTTTATCGTCCGCGCGGTTTTCCCTTCATCGGCCGCCCTGTCGGCAATGATCATGGCGATTTTTTTGCCGTTGAAATAGTACCTCACTTCAGTCGGGGGAATGCCGTTTTCGTACTTTTCCCGCCAGAACGTAAAGACGTGCCGCTCCTTTTCGTCGTACAGGTGCTCCACGTGGTAGAGGACCGCGGCGGAGATGTTGTATTCCATTGTAACTTTCGCCAGCCTGCGATTGAACAGAAACGGGTCGTTGCGGGGATCCACCTGGGTGCTTTCAGTGGTGAAACGGAAACGCATCGTCTTGAGGCCCACCGCGGGAAGCATCATGTTCAGCGTCACGGACTGCGTGTTCTGCTCGCCCGAGTCTTCCAGCGACTTCGCCCGCTCGTAGAGCGCGCGTGCGCGTTCCACCACCGGTTCGGAGAAAGCCGTCGTGGCCGCTGCGGAAATGAAGATGAGCAGCGTAGTGGGAATTATTCCGCGCATGTAACCATACCTCCTTTGTCTGCCAATGTTTTTGCCAGTTTACTTATTAGTATATCATTTTGATCTACGCGTGTCAATGATATTGATACGGCCGATATCTCCGCCAGTCCGGAAAAGAACTTGACCCGGAGGGTGGGAAGGCTGCATTGAGGGGCAGATAGAACGATGAGATCGCAGAACGCACATGCCGCCGGCCGCGTTACCACGGCGCTCCGCGCCTTCAGGTACCGGAACTACCGGCTCTTCTTCTTCGGCCAGGGCGTGTCCCTGGTGGGCACCTGGATGCAGTCGGTCGCCGCGAGCTGGATGGTGTACCGCATCACCGGTTCGCCCATGGCGCTGGGCCTTGTCGCGTTTGCCGGACAGCTGCCGGCTTTCTTCGTCTCGCCATTCGCCGGGGTGCTCAACGACCGCTGGAACCGTCACCGGGTCCTGGTCATCGTCCAGTACCTTGCCATGGCACAGGCCTCGCTCATGGCGGCGCTGGCGTTCTCTGGATACGCGGCCCTCTGGAA
>JAGODF010000380.1 GCA_017998375.1 Spirochaetota bacterium | reverse complement strand
TGGCGCGCACAGATCCCGCCGTCGTCAAGCTCCTGCAGAGGTACGTGGACGGCGTCAATCATTACATCGAGCACGAGAAGACACCGCTCTACGTGAGGCTCCTCGGCCTGAAGAAGGAGCTCTGGACCGTGGCGGACGCGGTCTCCGTGTCGATGATGCTCAACTGGTCGCTCGCCTACAACATGAGCCACGAGATACTGAACCTCCGACTCGCGCAGAAGCTCGGCAGGGAACGCGCCGCCGCGCTCTTCAACCTCATTCCCGCCGGGACGCCCACCATCCGCGAGGGCCACACGACCCCTGCCGCAGACGAACGCCTGGTCGCAACGCTGCGGGAGCTCGGACCCCTTGCCGGCTCCCGCTCGGCGAGCAACAACTGGGTGCTCGCGCCGGGCCGCACCTCGGGCGGCGGCGCCATCATGGCGAACGACCCGCACGTCCACGACTCGCACTACCCGTCCGATTTCTACATCCTCCGCGTCCGCTGCCCCAAGTTCGACGTCATGGGCGCGTAGGTCGCGGGTCTTCCGCTCATCGTGATCGGCTACAACAGGAACGTCGCCTGGGGGCTCACCAACAACGGCGCCGACATGGTGGACCTCTTCGTGGAGAAGGCCGACCTCGTGAAAAAGACGCGCGTCTTCCAGGGCAGGACAGAGAAACTCCGCGAGAAGAAAATCACCATCGCCGTGAAGGGAAAGGGCGACCGGGAGGTGACGCTCCTCTACGCGGGGCGCCGTCCTCTCCTCCACCAGGTCTTCGACAACCTTGGCGAGACGCTCAGCCTCGACTGGACCGGTTTCGACAGCGTCGATATTCGCGGCTTCCTGCTCCTCAACACCGCGAAAAACTACGGCGATGTCGTTGAAGCCGCGAAGAAGATCCGCATGACGCCGCAGAACATGGTCGTCGCCGACCGCGACGGCACCATCGCCTGGCGCGTCATCGGCTCGCTCCCGCGCAGGGTGAAGGGCACCGGCACCTTCCCCGCCGACGGCGCGAAGACCGCCCGCACCTGGGAGGGCAACATCGCCGACGCGGACTACCCGTCGCTCGCAAACCCGGCGCGCGGCTATATCATCACCGCCAACAACAAGAACGTGAAGGACTTTCCCGTCGACATGAACGGCACCTACGCGCCGCGCTACCGCTACCAGGCGATCGAGCGCATGGTAAAGATGAAAAAAGAACACTCGCTGGAGGACTGCATGCGCATGCAGAACGACACGCACTCCGTGCTGGCGCGGAAGGTGAAGGGGATGATAGAACTATACGTCGCGGAGAAGGGCGATGCGCGCACCGTGGCTGCCCGAAAGCTCGTGCTCGACTGGGACGGCGCGGCGGCCGGCGACAGCGCCGCGTGTTCCATCGCGAGCACCTTCCTGATGCGCTTCATGTACCGCACCTTCGCCGACGAGATGGGCGACGCGCTCTCGAGGGAGTACGTCGGTCAGCGCTACATCAGCCTGGAGCGCTTCCTCTCCCTCATCGACACGCGAAGTCTCTTCTTCGATGACGTCACCACGCCCGAAAAGGAAACCGTGACCGACATCGCGCGGAAGGCCTTCGGCGAATCGCTCGACATCCTGGAAAACTACACCGGGTCGCGCGACATGGCCGACTGGAAATGGAGCAGGGTGCACGTGATACGGTTCGATCATCCCCTCGGCGCGTCGAAACTCCTCCGCCCGCTGGTGAGCCACGGGCCGCTTCCCATGGACGGCGACGGCGAGACCAACCGGCGTTCCGGCTTCAGGGAGATAGAACCGCCCTACGTCACCTACATCGCCGCGGGGATGCGCCTGGCGGTGCAGTTTAAGCCGGAGCCGGAGGCACACATCATGCTCATCACGGGCGAGCAGGAATACTTCATGAGCCCGCACGACACCGACATGGTGGACGGCTGGATGGCGGGTGAATATTTCTGCGTGGAGAAGGAGCCCGCGAAGTACCGCATGGAAATGACGCCGAAGTGACCGGCATCACTCTTTCCTGAGGTGGCCCGGCACCGGGTAGGTGAAGGGCCGCTTCGAGATGGGGTTCTCCGTCACCACGCAGACCGTGTCGAAGAGCCCCTCGATTGTTTGATAGTTCACCACCCCGGCGGGCGCGCCGTCCGCGAAGACCCTCCCCTCCTTCAGGGCGATGATCCTCCCCGCATACTCGGAGGCGAGGTTGATATCGTGGAGCACCGCAACCACCGTCGCGCCGCCCCGGTGCATCTCCCGCAGCACGTCCATCACCCGAACCGCGTGGGCGATATCCAGGTGCGACACCGGCTCGTCCAGCACCACGGCGCGCGAGCTCTGCGCGAGCGCCCGCGCCAGGTAGACGAGCTGGCGCTCCCCGCCGGAAAGCTCCGTGAGCCTCGCGTCCATGAGCGAAACCGTTCCCGTCATTTCCGCGGCGCGCGCCACCGCGTCGCGGTCGGCGGCGGTCTCCGCCTCGAAGAACCCCCGGTGCGGATAGCGCCCCATCCTCACGAAGTCGCGCACGCGGAACGCCGGCGCCTCGGGCACCAGCTGCTGCACCACCGAAAGCTCCCGGGCAAGCTCCCGCCCGGAAATCGATCCTATCACCCTCCCCCTGAAAAGCACTTCACCTTCCCGCGGCTTCATGAAGCCGCTGAGGCATTTCACCAGCGTGCTCTTCCCCGAGCCGTTGGGACCTATGACCGCAACAAGCTCGCCCTCGGCGATCGCGAGGTCGATGCCGCGGAGCACCGTGCGCGCGCCGTATCCCGCGACAAGACTGTTCGTTTCCAGCACGTTCATCACTCGCCCCGCCTGATGAGCACTATCAAAAAGAAGATGCCGCCGAAGAATCCGGTGATGACGCCCGCAGGGATCTCGTAGGGCGGCGCGAGGACGCGCCCCGCGGCGTCCGCGAGTGCGAGCATCATCCCGCCGCCCAGCGCGGAAGCCGGCAGGAGATGGAGGTGCCGCGGCCCGAAGAAGTTGCGCGCCAGGTGCGGGACCACCAGCCCCACGAAGCCTATCACCCCCGCCATCGCCACGGGCACCGCGGCGAGCATGGCGCCCAGCCAGAAGAGCGCGAAGACGTCGCCGCGCCGCACGCCCATGGAGCTTGCGAACTCCTCGCCGAAGGAGACCGCGTCCATCTGCCTGTGGAAGAAAAGCGCCGCCGCCATGAGCGCGAGGAGAAAGGGGCCCATGCGGGCGACGGTGCCGTAGCGCGCCACCGAGAGGTCGCCCATCAGCCACAGGAGTACGCGGTGCACCTCGTCGGAACGCAGCACCGAGAAAAGCAGGAGCACGCCGGAGGAGAGCATGAAGGAAAGCGCCACACCCGCAAGAATCATGGAAGTGCTCCCGAGGCCGCGCAGGCGCGACATCAGGTAGACCGCGAAGACCGCGCCCAGGCTCCCGCAGAAGGCGGCGAGCGTCACCGGGAGGAATGATGCCGAGAGAAGCGCCGCCAGCGCCGCGCCGAACGCCGCGCCCCCCGAGACGCCGGTGATGTACGGGTCCGCGAGCGGGGTCTTCAGCACCGCCTGGAAGACGACGCCGCTCGCCGAGAGCGACGCCCCCACCGCGAGCGCCATGAGCAGGCGCG
>JAGODF010000379.1 GCA_017998375.1 Spirochaetota bacterium | reverse complement strand
GGCCAGTGCCGTTCAGCGGAGCTTTTTGAGTATCTTCGCGCGGTACTCCGAAAGGCCGATCCCCTGGCGGCGGTGCTCCATGAGCATGTCGTAACGCAGCTGCTTCGCCCCCATTTTCTTCCTCAAGGCGAGGATCTCCTCGTCGTCGTCGCAGCGGTTGATGAGCTGCTGGATGCTGTAAATCTCCTTCCGCATCTCCATCTCCTCCGGCAGGATGCCGGCGTTCTTCAGTATCCTGGCCGCGATCCTGAGCTCCTCGGGGACGCCGGCCAGGTCGTCGGGAGGAAGCGGCTTGCCCTTCAGCGGAAGGTTGTCGAACTCGCCCCGCTCCATGGCCTCGCGTATGCGGCGCTCGGCGATCATTTCAAAAATGAACACGCGCCCCTCCTACCGTGTCATCATCTCCGTGATCAGCCGGTCGGTGCCGCGGAGCCGGTTGTCGAGCTCCTCCATCCGCCATATCATCTGGTCCAAAAGCTCCAGGAGCTGCCGATCATACTTGCTTTTATCAAGGAGCATGAACATCTCGCGTATATCTTTCATCACTCTTTCTCCTTAAAACTACATCATTGTGTAGTAGCACCTATTCGCATGGATGAAGGGCATCCGGTAATAAAATACTAGTTTTTAACCACAGAGGCACAGAGACACAGAGAAAAATTTTTGATAGTCACTGAAAAAACCTCTGCGCCTCTGTGCCTCTGTGGTTGCCTTTCTTTTTCAGGCAGGGAGCGGAAGGGGCATGTCCAGAATGGACGATATATCATCCCCCTTCATCAGCATGTCGCTGATCCTCGTGGCCTCGCTTTTTGCTGTTGCGTATATATTACGCACATCGTCCTCCCCGGGAAGCGATCCGCGCAGATACCACCGCGTAAGATAATAATAGATGAGCGCGCTCTCGAGCGGCGTCGCGTAATCCGAGTACCTGTTTTCCTTGATGACGGCGGGGTTGCCAACCGCCAGCGAGAACGGCGGCACCTTCATGTTCTCCTTCACGAGGGTCCCCGCCGCCACAATGGAGCCGCGTCCCACGAAGGAGCCGTTCATCAGCACCGACTTCATTCCCACCACGCAGAAGTCTCCTATTTCCGTCCCGTGTAGTACGGCTCCGTGGCCCACGGTCACGAAGTTCCCCACGCGGACGAAGTGCCCCATGTCGCTGTGGGCCACGCAGCAGTCCTGTATGTTTGAATACCGGCCGATCTCTATCGTGGAGAGGTCCCCCCGGAGGACCGCATGCGGCAGCACCGAGCTGCAGGGACCTATCGCCACCCGCCCGATGATCTCCGCCTTTTCATGGATAAATGTTTTCCCTGTCATGCCTTCAATCCTGGGACTCACCGCGGGACTCCGTCGACCATTTTTTTGTCCCGCCGCGAATTTTGATATTGACAATGGAAAGCTGCTCTTTAGGTTAATCTTCATTGGAGACCGGCATCAATTCCGAGCGAATCGCGGTGCCGGGACAGGCGGAACGACATCTACCGGAGGAGCAGCATGGACCAGTTCATCAGCGATATCATCAGGGAATACCACGTCGCCGTGCACCACACGTTCGGCATCGTCGCCCTCATAGGCGCCTGGGTAGTCATCACCGGGGCGATCAGGTTCGGTATAGCGATCATCCGCCGCAGGAAAGGGACCTATCCCCCCGCGACAAGCCAGATGGAGCATCATTGATCAATTAGATCCGCCGGCGCGGGCGCTGTTACGCGGGCGCGCCGGTATCACCCTCCCCTCTTCCCCAGTATCAGCATCGCGTCACCATAGGAAAAAAACCTGTATCGCTCTTTCACCGCTTCCGCGTATGCGTTCATTATCAGGTCGTACCCCGCGAAGGCCGCGACGAGCATCAGGAGCGTCGATCCGGGCGTGTGGAAATTGGTGAGCAGGCAATCCGCCGAGAGCACCGGACGCGGCGGCCTGATGAATATATCGGTCTCCCCGGTCCCCGCAAAGTTTTTCCCATCAGCAAACGTGCTTTCCATAACCCGGAGCGAGGTGGTCCCCACCGCGATGACCCTTCCGCCGGAACGCCGGGTATCGTTGATACAAGCCGCCGTTTTCGCCGTGAGTTCGTAGCGCTCGCTGTGCATCCTGTGGAGCGAGAGGTCCTCCTCCCGCACCGGGCTGAAAGTCCCCCAGGAGACGTCCAGGGTTATCTCGGCGAAGCGGACTCCTGCTTTCTCGAGGACTTCCATCAGTTCCCGGGTGAAATGAAGCCCCGCCGTGGGTGCGGCCACGGCCCCGGGCCTCGAAGCGTACACCGTCTGGTAGCGCTCGCTGTCGGCGTCGGCGCCGGGCCGGCGGATGTAGGGCGGCAGGGGCACGGAACCTATGCGCGCAAGCAGTTCCTCGGAGAGCTCCTCCGAGGACTCCACGGCGAAATAGTCGCCGCGCCTTCCCAGCATTGTCAGCGTTACGGATGGGTCCGCGACGGATGACAGGACCTCCCCCGGGCGGAGCCGGGAACTGCGGTTGGTGATAACAAGCCACTGCCGGGGACCCGTTTGCCTGGCGAGGACCACTTCCACGTGTCCCGAGCTTGTTCTCTGGAACTCGAGGCGGGCGTGGAGCACCCGCGCGTTGTTGATCACCAGGAGGTCGCCGGGAAGGAGAAAACCGCCGATATCGCTGAAGCGCGCGTGGCGGAACGAACGGTTCTCATCAATCACGAACAGTCTGGATTCTTCCCGTCTGTCGGCAGGGTGCTGCGCTACGAGTTCTTCCGGAAGGTCGAAACTGAAATCGCCGAGGGTGTACTCTTTCTCACTCATCGTGCCCGGGGTGGCCCCTTTTGGTAGTCCGCCGCGCGACCTGGCGGTCTCCAGAAGGCTCCCTGTCCCGGGATCCGTCAATCTTTATTATATCGACATCGCGGTAATAGTGCTTCAGGATGTCGCGGTGGCTCATCCCTCGCTCCGCCATGCCGCGGGCCCCGTACTGGCAGAGCCCCACGCCGTGGCCCCATCCCTTCCCCTTGAGCAGGAGGGCTCCTTTCTCCTTCTTCACCTCGAAAGCCAGGCTCTTGATTTTCATGGGCGATATCATCATCCGGAACTGGTTCCCCGTGAGTCGCGCGAGACCCTCGTTGTGCCTCACCACCACTGAGGCGACGCGGCCCTGGAGCCTCTTGAACGATATCTGCTTTATGGAACGGATACCCGGATGCTCCTTGCGCAGCGCGCCGCGGAGTTCGGCGGTGCGGAGCCTGTATTCCCAGTTGAGTTTCGGCGAGTCGGCGCAGTAGGGACAGGTGACGGCGCCCAGGTACGGGAGGTCGTTCTGCGTCCAGACGTAGCGGTCATCGATGGTACGCCCTCCGCACGTCGAGTGGAAGTACGACAGTATCGGCCCCTGGCGGTGCGCGATTATTTCGCCGGAGGTTTCGGTGACCGCCCGGTTTGTCGACTCCACCTCGGCGGCCATCCCGCCGTAGACCTGCGATTTCGTGGTGGCATCAAGGTCGTACAGCAGGTTCTTATGCTTGGTGATGTGGTAATACGCGTAGGTTCTGGCGGCCACGGCCTGGGACTTGATCGCTTCCAGCGGCCAGAGAGAAGGCATCTCGCTGGGGACCACGCCGAAA
>JAGODF010000378.1 GCA_017998375.1 Spirochaetota bacterium | reverse complement strand
GAACATCTCTTCCATAATAAAGAACATCTCCGTGTACGGGATGAACGACGATGACCGGCGGCGGATGGAAGAGCACATAAGGAAATATTCCGCTGCCGGGAAGAACGGGAAGCACGCCGCGAAGAACGGGAAGGCGAAGCGGGGCAGGCTCCGGGAGTACAAGGACATGCTGAAGGTGTACATCCGGCTCACCGACATGCTCGGCTCCGGGACCGTGAAGCAGATGCGGAAGCTTTTCTCCGGCGACCACTCGCCCTTCATGGACGTCTACGGTTTCGCGGCGCGCCAGCACATGAAGAAGTACGGGAGCACGCCGGAACAGCTCGCGGTGATCGCGTCGAAAAACCATTTCCACTCGTCGCTGAACCCCAACGCGCAGTACACGTTTACGGTGACGCCGGAGCAGGTGCTGGCTGACAGGATGGTGAGCTGGCCGCTCACGCGCGCCATGTGCGCGCCCATCGGCGACGGCGCCGCCTCGGCGGTCCTCTGCGACGGCGAGACGGTGAGGCGCCTGGGGCTTTCCGGGCAGGCCGTGAAGGTGCGCGCGTCGGTGCTCGGCTCCGGGCGCGAGCGCGATTTCGACGGCGAGGACATCGGCGAGCGGCTGAGCAAGATCGCGTACGCGAAGGCGGGCCTGGGGCCGATGGACGTCCACTGCGCCGAGGTGCACGACGCGAGCGCCTACGGCGAGCTCCACCAGGCGGAGGCGCTGGGCTTCTGCCCTGAGGGCGAGGGCGGCCGGCTCGCGGAGAGCGGAGCAACGCGCATCGGGGGGAGGATCCCCATCAACCCGAGCGGGGGACTTGAGAGCCGCGGGCATCCCATCGGCGCGTCGGGCCTGGCGCAGATCCACGAACTGGTGACGCAGCTCCGCGGAAAAGCAGGCACGCGCCAGGTGGAGGGCGCGCGCATCGCCCTGGCGGAGAACGGCGGCGGCGCGCTCGGCCAGGAGGAGGCGGCCATGTGCATCCACATCTTCGAGGCGCCTTCGAAATAGGTGCGGATTGGAGAGAGTACGTACATCGAGTGAGGCAGAAGTGTTAGACAACCATTGAATAACGCTTATCCGCGACAGATGTGTAAAGCGTTCCCCGAGCGGAGTCGAGGGGTGCGCGGTTCGCTGAAACCCGGGTTGTGTGGGCATGCCGTCGTCTCGACTGCGCTCGACGACCGCTGGTGTAGGATGCCTTTGTGATTGCCTTTTTCCTGATTGTTTTTTTTATGATAATAGTATAGTGAGATAACGAGGAAAGCCATGTACCTTCTGGGAAACATCATCAACGGACTCAGGATGGGGCGCGCCGCGCTCCACTTCTTTGCCGACGAGCTGCGTCGCGGCACGCTCCGGGCGAATTTCCGCAGCCTGAAAAAGAGCAGGGAGATCGCGGAGGACATGTCGTGGGCCGAGCTTGCCGAGGAGAAGGCCCGGAAATGGGGCGACCGCACCTTCCTGATCTACGAGGGCAGGAAGCTCTCGTTCCGGCAGATGGATGAAAACGCGAACCGCGTCGCGAACTTCCTGCTTTCGCTGGGGGGCGGGCGCGGCAAGGGGCTCGCCATCATCATGGGCAACTGCCCGGAGTACCTGGACATCTACATCGGCTCGCAGAAGGTCGGCATGTACTCCATACCCGTGAACACGTCCCTCCGGGGCGACAGCCTCCTCTACGTCCTGGACCACAGCGATTCTGAGTTCGTGTTCATCGACGAGGAGTTCCTGGAGGCGTATCAGAAAATCGCGGGCAGGCTCTCGAAGGTACGGCATGTCATCGTCAACAGGCGGCCATCGGGGCAGGCGCTTCCGGCCGGCATGGCGGACCTGGCGTCGGTATACGGGCACTCGCCCCGGAAACCCGAGGGCATCAGACCCGGCAGGGACGATATCTGCTTCATCCTGTACACCTCCGGCACGACCGGCCTCCCCAAGGGGGTGATGTATCGCTACGGCAAGACGACGGTGAAGCTCCTCTCTCTCCCGGCGTACGCGCTCTACCGGAAATCGGATATCCTCTACACCTGCCTGCCGCTCTTCCACGGGAACGCCCTTTGGCTGACCACCACGGTCGCCATGCACCGGGGCGCGAAAGTGGTGCTGAAGAAAAAATTCTCCGCGAGCAGGTTCTGGGACGACATCCGCGCGAACAACGTGACCGCGTTCAACACGCTCGGGGCGATGATACCGATTCTCATGAAACAGCCGGAAAGGCCGACCGACCGCGACAACCGGGTCCGGTTCACCCTCTCCGCGGCGTGCCCGGCCGACGAATGGCCGAAGTTCGAGAAGCGCTTCGGCATCAAGATCTACGAGGGATACGGGGCGGTGGACGGCGGCGGCAAGAGCATCATGAACATGGGCACGGCCCCGGTCGGGTCGATAGGCAAGCCGAGTCTGGGCACTGTCTACCGATTGGTTGACAGGGACGGCAACGACGTCCCGGACGGGACGCCGGGCGAGCTCATCTTCGAGTCGAAGGGCAGGAAGAAGTCGGTGGAATATTTCAAGAACGAAAAAGCTTCCAGTGAAAAGCTCCGCGACGGATGGATCTACACCGGCGACCTGGTGCGGCGCGACGCGAAGGGCTACCTCTATTTCGTGGGGCGCAACGCCGAGTTCATGCGGATCAAGGGCGAGAACGTGTCGGCCTACGAGGTGGAGCACGCCATCCAGAAGCACCCGTCGATAGTCGAGGCGGCGGTCTACGCGGTGCCCTCGGAGTTGGCGGAAGACGAGATCATGGCGTCGGTCACGGTGGTGGAGGGACACACACTTTCTGAGGCGGCGCTCGCTGAGTTCCTCGGGGAGAACCTGGCGAAGTTCGCGGTGCCGCGCTACATCCGGGTCGTGGACAAGTTCCCGAAGACGGAGACGCAGCGCATCAAGAAAAAGGAGCTGGAGACGCTTGGCATCGTCCCCGGCACCTGGGACGCGCAGGAAAGGCGCCGCGTCGCGGAATCGCTGGTGTCGTGAGGAAAGGAATTGCCTCACGCGGAGGGCGCGGAGAAAGGATGATGATGGAATTGTGTCATCACGAGGAGGCCGCAGGCCGACGTGGTGATCTCTTGCCCGAGAGACGGTTTCGGAATGGAAAAGATCGCCGCGCTGCGCTCGCGATGACAGTGTTGTCTCACGCGGAGCCGCGGAGGTCGCGGAGAAAGGATGATGATGGAATTGTGTCATCACGAGGAGGCCGCAGGCCGACGTGGTGATCTCTTGCCCGATAGACTGTTTCGGAATGGGAAAGATCGCCGCGCTGCGCTCGCGATGACAGTGTTGGCTCACGCGGAGCAGCGGAGATCGCGGAGAAAGGATTACGGCAACTGAGGAGAAAGAAAAGACCCGAGACAGGACGTCGAGGGAGGAACGGTGAGGACATGGACGTCCTTCAACGGTCTTTGCAGAGTAAGCTTTGAAAACAGAGGAAGCCCAGCCTCGCCGGCGATTGAGGCGCGGCTTTCTTTGGGCGACTTTCTGATATGGAAGCGCTGGTCAAGTAAATATTCACGAGTTGCTTCGACGATGAATCATTCTGATATTCGCGGGTTGGATACCGCATGACATTGATCCGTCGGGGAAATCTATCTCTTTTGCGC
>JAGODF010000377.1 GCA_017998375.1 Spirochaetota bacterium | reverse complement strand
AGCTGATTCCGATGACATCGTAGTCGTTGCGCTCTATTTCGTCGATGAACCTCTCCAGTGTGGGGAACTCCAGGATGGTGCAGGGCGCGTCGATGTTCGCCTCGATCATGAGGAGCCCGAAGGTGCGGTGGAACATCCGCAGCGAAAAGGGGCCCTGGACGCGCGTCACCTGGTTGTGGTAGAGCTCCATCGGGTTGACGCTGCGGCTGCCGTATTCATCGTCCCGCGCGAAGGGTCCGAAGACGCCGGTGAGGAGTATGCGCGTGTCTTCGCGGCGGGGTGCGTGTGTCGGTTCAGTGTTCATTGTATCTCCGGTTCGTGCAAAAAATCGATGATCATATCAAGCGGTAATATTGTCAAGGGGATTGTGGTATTGCGGGCGGATGATGGATATGGTGAACGGTCACATGCCAATCGGTTGCCGGAAAATTCAGAATGAGTACATCGCCGTCGCCGTTACGCCGTAGAAGATATCCCGGGGCTCGTCCTTGCTTTTTAAATACTGGAGACGTCCGCCGAGTATCAACGTGGAACTGAGAGCGCTGAAATAATAGCCCAGGCCTGCCATGCCGTTGAACCCGCCGTAGTACGGCCTTTCTGTCTTGGTAACGTCTGTATATGTGGGCGCTGGCAGGGTGGTCGATGTTGCATTCCTTTGTTCTTCGCGGGATTTAATCACCATCCCGGAGGCAGAGGCAGTGAAAAACAGCATTCCCTTCAATTGCTTGATATAACTCAACCCGAAGGCGGGTCCGAGGGCAAGGCCATTCACTTCGGCATCGGTATGGGAGACGAATCCAAATTCGGGCGTGGTTGTGATGTCATAGGTTCCTTCCGCGGTCCAGCGCAGATACTTGAAGCCGACAAAAAAACCCAATCCGCAGTCAAAACGGTAATTTACCGTGAGGTCCCCATCGTAACGATTGAACACCCAGCTGTGTACGGCATTGAATGTAAAAGGAAATGGTGTGCCGCTGGAATTGTCCACGTCGTAAGAAGATTCGACATCGATGTCCTGGCTTACGAGAAATATAAGGCCGAGGCTCCAGCGTTCCGAAAATCTGATGTTGAGTATAGGCCCCAATAGCATTACGGGATCGAGTTTCCAGCTGTCGTTGTATGCCGGGCCGTTGTTCACGGGGTCGTCGGCGGTGATATCGTTCCCCTCACCGCGGAACTGGTCCTCGAACGTTGGTGATGACCACATATACCACGCGTTGACTCCAAGACTTACGTCAAGGGAATATGCGGCGTTGATGCCGGCAAGAAGGAACAGAACGGTTAAAGCACAGCGCATTGACTTCATGGAGGGCCTCCATCATCAATCTCTGTTGTATGATTATATGATAACAGTGATCCGATGCCGAGGCAAAGATTAATCGCCGGAATTCATGGTTTTGGCGAGCAGCCGGTTTACTCCACCTCCTTCCTCCGGAATGCGTCCACCACCAGCCGGAAGAGCGGCGTCACCAGCGAAAGCCCCGTGATGATCCCCCAGTCGGTCGCGCCGTAGATGGGGCGCGTGTTGAAGACAATGTTCAGCGCCGGGACATAGATGATGGCGCCGATCATCGCCATGGTGAGGAGGAAGACCGACTTCAGCATCCAGTTGGGGCGCGTGATCTTCTGCCGGAGAGAGCCGTCGCGGATGACGAAGGCGTACACCTGCGGCGAGAGCAGCATGATGGAGAAGGCCGCCGTGCGCGCCATCACGTCGTCGCCGTCCAGGTGGTGGAGTGCGACGAAGCCCGCGGCGACGCAGAGGCCGAAAATGGTCCCGTCGAGGAACATCCGCACGCGGTCCGGCCGGCTCACCACCGGATCGGAGAGCTTCGCCGCGCGGCGCCGCATGATCGACTCGTCGGGCGGGTCGGTGCTGATGGCGACGCCGGGCAGCGACTCCATCACCACGTTGGAGAAGAGGATCTGGATTGCCGTGAGCGGCGCGGCGTAGCCGAGCGCCGGCGTAATGAGCACCGCGAGCACCTTGCCTATGTTGTTGGTCAGGAGGTAGCGGATGAGCTTCTGGATGTTCCGGTTGACCGTGCGGCCCTCCTTCACGGCGTGGATGATGGTCGCGAAGTTGTCGTCGGTGAGGATCATCTCCGCGGCCTCCTGCGACACCTGCGAGCCGGCGCGCCCCATGGCGATGCCCACACTCGACTGCTTCAGCGCCGGCGCGTCGTTCACGCCGTCGCCGGTCATCGCGACTATGTGGCCGTTTTCGCGGAGCTTCTTCACGATGCCGAGCTTGTCGAGCGGCGAGACGCGCGAGTAGACGCGCACAGTCTCGACGCGTTTACCGAACTCCTCCCCGGATAGCGCCTCTATCTCCCTCCCCTCCATGACCTGGTCCATGGATTCGGCGATCCCCACGTGCTCGGCGATCGAGAATCCGGTGTTCTTGCTGTCGCCGGTGATCATCACCACACTGATGTTGGCGGACTTCGTCTCTTCGATGGTAAGCTTCACCTCGTCCTTGGGCGGATCGTAGATGACCGCGCAGCCCAGGAACGACGCGCCGCGCAGGGACTCAAGCTCGATGTCAGTGACGCTATCCGGCACCTTCTTCTGCGCGAAACCGATGAGGCGGAAGCCCCTGTGCGCCATTTCCGAAAGTTCTTTCGCGATGTGGGTTTTCCTGTGCTCGTCCATTTTCTCGAACGCGCCGTCGACGTAGCGCTCGACGCAGAGTTCCAGGACGCGCTCGGGGGCGCCCTTGATCATGATGTCCCGGTTGCTGCCCGAGTGCTCCACCAGAGCCGCGGAGAGCATGGTCTCCGACGAGAAGGGTATGGTGTCGATCATGGTGTGGCTGCCGAAGGTGGCGGGCTTGTAGCCGTTGATGATGGCCGACTTGATGAGCGCCGTTTCCGTGGGGTCGCCCATCTCCTTCACGATGCTGCCGTTCTCCTCCACCACCTCCGCCGTGGAGCATTTCACCGACGCCAGGAATATCTGGTGCAGGATCATCGACTCGCCCTCGGCCGTCATCTTGAAGAGGTCGGCCGGCGTGCGGAATTCGTCCCCGATGAAGTATTCCTTCACGGTCATGTTGTGTTGGGTGATGGTGCCGGTCTTGTCGGTGCAGATGTAGTCCACGTTGCCGAGCGTCTCCACTGAAGAGAGGCGCTTGATGATGACGTTGTTCTTCGCGAGCCGCTCCACCGCGAGCGAGAGCGCGATGGTGATGGACGCCGGGAGCCCCTCGGGGAAGACCGCCACCATGATGCTGATGGCGAGGATGATCGACTGGTGGAGTGGAAACTCGCGCAGAAACGCGAGACCGAGGACGATGGCGGCCGAGACCACGGCCAGCGCCACGAGGAACTTGATCTCTCGGTCGAGCTTCTGCTGGAGCGGGGTGCGCTCCTCGGCGCCGCCCTGGATGGTGCCGGCGATCTTCCCCATCTCGGTGGCGTTCCCGGTCCTGATCACCGCGGCCTTCCCCATGCCGTTGAGGACGCGGCTCCCGCTGAAGAGGATGTTCTTCATCTCGTAGGGCCGCAGGTCCGCACCCGCGATGGCGTCCGTGATCTTGGTGATGGGCTCGCTTTCGCCCGTCAGGTGCGCCTCGTCCACGAGCAGTGTCTTTGCCTCGATGA
>JAGODF010000052.1 GCA_017998375.1 Spirochaetota bacterium | reverse complement strand
GTCATGGAGCCCGCCGCGCTCCGCAGGCACCTGAAGCGGTGGGGGCTCGTGGAGCGCTGTCTCATCATGGAAGCGTTTTCCGCGGCGATGCGGTACCTGGCGCTGCGCCTGGAAGCGGTTGCCGGCTTCGATCCCGCCGATACCGCGTCCATAGGCACTCTCCTGGAGGAACGGAGGCGCGTGTCGCTGGAGGCGGTCGCCGCCGCGGAGGCGGGAAACCGCGTCGAGACCGGCGCCGGCGACCTCGGCGCGATCATGGGGCTTTTCGGGAAGATCGGCGCCGCCTGCGACGCCCCGGGAGCGTCCCTGCCCGAAGATCTTTCCCTCCGACTCGGGGACCTCACGCTCTTCTCCCGCCTCCGCCCCTGACGCGCACGGCACGAAAAATCATTGACTGCAATCTTTTACCTCTGTATCTTTCAGGATGGGTAGTATAGTTACAGCACAGGTCGCACGGCATGAAACGAGCGAGCCGGAAGGGACATGGACATCATCCATAATATCTACTTCACCTTTTTCTCCATAGGGTCCCTGATCCCCGTCGTATTCCATTTACTCATAACATTTTTCTTCTTCACCATACCCGGCAAATCAAGGGCGACGTTCCACATCGCCATGGGCTACCTCCTCATGACGATCTTCAACTTCGCCTATCTCATATCATCCAGCGTCTACCACCCGGCGGCGGCGTACCACCGGTGGATCACCGTGGGCGTCATCCTCCTGGGGGAAGCCCACTTCAACCTGTTCATGTTCCACTACGGCTCAGAGGGCAACCCGCGGACGGGGAGGATTTTCCTGGCGATTCAGTACGTCCTGTCGCTGGCCATCACCGCCGTGTTCTGCCGCGTCACGCTGGGCGCGAGGAAGGTCTTCCATTTCGACGGCCACTACTGGGACTTCGACGCCGACAGGATCAGCACCGTCATCGCGATGGTGATCATCGCCTACATCCTCGTGTTCATCGCGCTCCTGGTCTACAAGTGGGTAAAGCTACGCGGAAGGGAACGCTGGATCGCCCTCTTGATGGGCCTCACCTACTGCGCCGCCACCATCGTCCCCTCGCTCACCAACACGTTCAGCCGCGAGGGGCGGCTCGACCGGGAGATCTTCCAGATCACGTGGGCGCTCTTCAATCTATTCGGATTCTTCCTGCTGGCGATAGTCTACATCAACAACACCAGGGAGAAGACCAACTTCCTGGCGAAGGTCATGGGTATCAGCATGGTGACGCTCCTGGTGCTGCTGCAGGGGCTGAGCTACGTTTCCTCCGGCGACATGGACCGGGCCTACGACGAGGCGCGGCGGCTCGAGACCGGAAGGATGCTTGCCGCCCCGGAGTACCGGTCCCCGGACCTGATCTACCTGGCGATCCATTCTCTGGACGCGCTCAGGCCGGACCGCTCCCTTTCGAAGGGAATTCCGCACGCAGACCCGTCGACCGGGGACCGTCTCGCCGCCGCGCGTTCCATCCACAGGCTCTACGACCTGCGCGAATGCGACCATGCCGCGGCGAGGAAAATCCTCGGGTCCGCCCCGCCTTCGTTCGCGGGCTACAGGGACTCCATCCTGGCATTCATCGATGCGGCGCCCGGGAAAAAAGCATCGAAAGCGGAGATCGAGAGGCTCCTCACGCGTCTCCAGAACGAAGTCCTGTACTACGCAAGGAAGACTGCGAAGCTCCCCGCGGAAAAATTCAGGGAAAAACTCTCCGCCATGATGGCATCGAAACCGTCGCTGGTCCATTTCAGGAACGCGATAGAAGCGCGCGCGGCGGCCGTGGAAGGTGATCCGGGGGCGCTCAGGACCGCGGCGCTCGAGCTGCTCGCGCCGGTGCCGATGCCGGGTTCGCGCCGCTACCTCGAGCGCGGCGGGGCGCACGCCGTGGCCTTCATTCATGTCGATCCGCAACGGAACCTCATCGGCGAGGCCGCCTTCGACTACCGCACCTACCGGCGCATCGCCCACTCGCCATCGGTGAAGCTCACGGTCATGACCTTCGTCCTCGTGGTGTTTGTCCTTGCCGGGTTCCGGCTTTTCTTCCTGGGAACCTTCGTCTATCCGTTACGGCGACTTCTGGCGGGCGTGAGAGAGGTGAACGCCGGGAACCTGGGCGTCTCCGTGCCGGTGAAGACGGGCGACGAGATCGGCTTCCTGGCGGACTCCTTCAACCGGATGGTCGTTTCGATCAAGAAATCCAGCGACGATCTCAACGAAACGCGCCTGTATCTGAAAAACATCATCGACTCGATGCCGTCGGTACTCATCGGCGTGGACCCGGAAGGCCGGGTGACGCACTGGAACCTGGAGGCCGAGAGGCTCACGAAAACGAGCGAGGCACAGGCGCAGGGAATCCATATCAGCCAGCTCATCCCGCAGTTCTCGCGGCACATGGAGGGGCTCCGGCAGACCATCCGCGACCGGAACCCGTACAAGGTGGAGAAGGTCACCTACCAGCAGAACGGCGAGACCAGGTACAGCGACGTGGTGGTCTACCCGCTCATCGCCAACGGTGTCCGGGGCGCGGTGATACGGGTGGATGATATCACCGAGCGCGTGCGCTTCGAGGAGATGATGATCCAGTCGGAGAAGATGGCGTCGGTGGGCGGGCTGGCGGCGGGAATGGCGCACGAGATCAACAACCCGCTCGGCGGCATCATGCTCGCGGCGCAGAACATCACCCGCCGCCTCTCCACGGACCTGGAAAAGAACGCGGAGACCGCGCGGCGCCTGGGCGGGGATATCGGCACCATCCACCGCTACATGGAGGAGCGCGAGGTGGTGAAGATGCTCCACGGAATAATGGAGATGGGGGAGCGCGCGTCGAAGATAGTGAGCAACATGCTCAACTTCAGCAGGCGCAGCGAATCGAAGATGGCCCCTGCGGACATTTCGGAGGTGATGGCGAACACCCTGGACCTTGCTTCCAACGACTACAACCTCAAGAAGAAATACGACTTCCGGCACATCGAGATTGTCACCGACTACGACGACGGCATCCCCCGGGTGTGCTGCATCGTCACCGAGATACAGCAGGTGATACTGAACCTCCTCAAGAACGCCGCGCAGGCGATGTCCGGCAAGGAATACCGGGACGGCGGGCCGCGCATCATCATAAGGATAAAAAAGGAACCGGAGTGTGTGCGCATCGAAATGGAGGATAACGGCCCCGGGATCGATGAGAAGTTGCGCAAGCGGATCTTCGAGCCGTTCTTCACCACGAAGGGAGCCGGCGTGGGCACGGGCCTTGGCCTGTCGGTATCGTACTTCATCATCCAGAACGACCACCGGGGCACCATGACCGTGGAATCGGTGCCGGGGCAATGGACGCGGTTTATCATCAGGCTGCCCTACGGGAAGTGCGACGAGGGCGGCGGAAAGGTCGCGGAGAACGTCCGGGCGGACTAGGACCATGAAAAGAAACGTGAACGAAACCAGCGCGCGGGACGCGATCCAGTTCTCCGATGACTTCATCTACTCCCTGGATTACCGCGGATACGTGACCCTGGCGAATCCCTCGGTGGAGCGCCTGCTCCACTTCGAAAGGGACTCCATCGTGGGGAAGCACTTTTCCGACTTCGTGCGGGAGGACTGGCGCGAAAGGGCCCTGGAATTCTTCGGCGAGCATTTCCGGCGGAAAAGCCCCAACATGTTCTTCGAGGTCCCCCTGTTGACGGGGGACGGCGGCTTCGTCTGGATGGAGATGTACACGCGCACCATCTTTGAAGACGGCACGGGGAAGATCGCGGGCTACCAGACCATCGCCCGCGACGTGACCAAGCGCAAGCTCGCCGAGGAGGAGCTGCGCGACTCGCGGAGCAACCTGATCGACATCATCAACTATCTCCCCGATCCCACCTTCGTGATCAACAAGGACGGCGTGATCACCGCCTGGAACCAGGCCCTGGAGCAGCTCACCGGCATCCCCCAGAACGCGATGCTGGGCAAGGGGAACCACGAGTACTCCGTCCCCTTCTACGGCGACCGGCGACCGCTCCTGGTGGATTTCGCCCTGGAGCGCCCGGCGAACCCGGAGGACCTGTACAGCATCATGAAGGTGGAGCGCGACACGCTCATTGCGGAGATATACACGCCGTTCCTCCGGGAGGGCGGGGCATACCTCTGGGAAAAGGCGAAGCCGCTCTACGACGCGACGGGGGCCGTGGCGGGCGCCATTGAGACGGTGCGCGACCTGACGGAGCGCAAGCAGGCCGAGGAGGCGCTCCGTAACATCACCCAGCAGGTGGTGCGGCACCAGCTGGCGCTCCACGAGCTGTCGAAAATGACGGCGCCGGACCTGGACGGCGCCCTGCGGAACATCGTCGAGATAGACGCGCGCACGCTCGCGGCTGACCGCGTGAGCGTCTGGTTCCGGGAGCAGACCACCGGGGAACTCTTCTGCCGCCTGCGCTACATTACGCACGGAGGCATAGGGGAAGGCGGCGAGCGGATTTCCGCGGGGCCGGAAAGCGCCCACCTGCGCGCGCTGGAGGCGGCCCGCATCCTGGCGATTGCCGACGCGGGGAGCGACGCGGACCTCCTGGCAGTCATGGGCGGCTACCTCGCGGGCGCCGGCATCGCCTCCGTCATGAGCGTCACCATACGGCTCGGCGGCGCCGTGACGGGCTTCGTCTGCCACGAGCAGACCGCGCGGCGCGAGTGGACCCTGGAGGAGCAGGACTTCGCCACCTCCATCGCGGACCTTATCGCCCTGTCGATAGAAACATCCGAAAGGAACAGGGCGGAGACAGCCCTGCAGGAGCAGAAGCGCTTCACGGAGAACCTGATAGAGAACTCCGCCCTGGCGACCATCGTCATCGACAGGAACCACCGGATCATGCTCTGGAACAAGGCCTGCGAGGAGCTCACCGGGTATCCCGCCGCCGAGATGATAGGGACCGACCTCCACTGGAAGCCCTTTTACCCGGCCAGGCGCTCCACCCTGGCGGACCTGATGCTGGAGGACCGCTACGACTCGCTTCCGGAGCACTACGCCATCTACTCCAAGTCGATACTCACGCCCGACGGCTGGCACGCCGAGGGCTGGTACAGGAACCTGGGCGGCAGGGACCGCTACATCCTCTTCGAATCGACGCCTATCAGGAACAACCGGGGGGAGATAATAGCCGCCGTGGAGAACATCCAGGACATCACGGAGCTCAAGCTCGCCGACGAGGAGATGGTGCGGATGCGCTCCTACCTGAAAAACATGATCGACTCCATGCCGTCGATCCTCCTGGGAGTGGACCTGGAGGGGCGCATCACCCACTGGAACATGGAGGCCGAGAGGGTGACGGGCATCCCGGAGCACGCCGCCATCGGCGGTATGATCGCCGAGGTCCTGCCGGCCCTCGCACCGCAGCTCGACAACGTGCGGCTGGCCATCGAGAAAAGAGAGCCGCAGAAAGTAGAGCGGGTCCCGGGCCGGTTCGCGGGCGGGGAGATATTTTTCGACGTGATGGTCTATCCCCTCATCGACAACGACGTCCAGGGCGCCGTGATCCGGGTGGACGACGTGACGCGCCGGGTGCGGATCGAGGAGATGATGGTGCAGACGGAGAAGATGCTTTCCGTGGGAGGGCTCGCCGCGGGGATGGCGCACGAGATCAACAACCCCCTGGGGGGCATCCTTCTCGGGGCGCAGAACATACTCCGCCGCGTATCCCCCGACCTGGCAATGAACGCCGAGACCGCCCGCGAATGCGGCACCAGCATCGAGGCCGTGCTCCGCTACATGGAGGCGCGGAAGATCACCAAGATGATCGACGGCATCCGGGAGATGGGGGAACGCGCGTCGAAGATAGTCTCCAACATGCTGAGCTTCAGCCGGCAGAGCGAATCGCGGATGTCCGTGGCGAGCCTGGCGGAGATCATCGACAAGACCCTGGAGCTCGCAGCCAACGACTACGACCTCAAGAAGAAATACGACTTCAGGCACATCCGCGTGGTGAAGGAATACGCCGCCGACGTGCCCGACATACAGTGCGTGGTTACGGAAATCCAGCAGGTGGTCCTGAACCTCCTGAAGAACTCCGCCCAGGCGATCGCGGAGAAGGAGTTCGGCGGGAAAGACGGGCCCGTCATCACCCTGCGCCTCTCGCGCGAGGGAGACTGGGCGCGCATCGAGCTGGAGGACAACGGCCCCGGCATCGAGGAAAACATCCGGAAGCGCGTCTTCGAACCGTTCTTCACCACCAAGGAGGTGGGCGTGGGAACGGGACTGGGGCTTTCGGTATCGTACTTCATCATCACCAACAACCACAAGGGAGCCATGGAGGTGGAGTCCCGCCCTGGTGAGGGAACCAGGTTCATCATCCACCTTCCACTGACGAGGAGGCAGTCATGAAAGCGGAGGATATCAGGGTCCTGGTAGTGGACGACGAGCACGTGGTGTGCTCCAACGTCATCGCGTTCCTGGAGGACGAGGGCTTCACGGTCTACTCCGCGCCCAGCGGCGAGGAGGCGCTGCGGCTCCTGGACACGCTGGAAGTGCACGTGGGGATCATCGACATGCGGCTCCCGGGAATAGACGGCAACACCTTCATCATCAAGGCCCACGAGATGAAGCCGATCATGAAGTTCCTGATACACACCGGCTCGACGAACTACAGCCTCCCGGCGTCCCTGGTGGACCTGGGGATATCGCCGCGCCAGGTGTTCCGCAAGCCCCTGGTGGACATGCGCCTTCTCGCCAGCGCGATACACCGGCTGGTCCGGGAGGAAATCCCATGAAAATCCTGGCGATAGACGACGAACCGATAGTCCGGGAAAACATCGCCGCCTTCCTGGAGGACAGCGACCACGTGGTCATCCAGGCGGGCGACGGCGGCGCGGGCCTGGAGCTTTTCCGGAAGGAAAGCCCCGACGTGGTGCTCTGCGACCTGCGCATGCCCCGGGTGGACGGCCTGGAGGTGCTGGAGGCGATACGGCGCGACTCCCCGGAAACGCCCATCATCATGATCTCGGGCACCGGCGTGATCCACGACGTGATCGAGGCGCTCCGGCTGGGCGCCTGGGACTACATCATCAAACCGATCCACGACATGGGCGTCCTGGAGCATGCGCTCAACAAGGCGGTGGAGCGCGCGGCCCTTCTGCGCGAGAACCGGCTCTACCGCGAGAACCTCGAGGACGAGGTGAAGAAACGCACACAGGAGATACTGGAGCGGACCCAGGAGGTGGAGCTGACCAACCAGCTATTGAAGAGGGAGATATCGGAGCGCCGCCAGGTGGAGACGCGCCTGAAGAGCAGCCTCACCAGCCTGGAGAAGACCATGGAGGGCACCATCACCACCATCTCCTCCATCGTCGACATGCGCGACCCCTACACCGGCGGGCACCAGAAACACGTGGCACAGCTTTCGCGCGCCATCGCCGTGGAGATGGGCCTCTCCGACGAGCAGGTGCGCGGCATCTATTTTGCCGGCCTCATCCACGACATCGGAAAACTCGCGGTGCCCATCGAGGTTCTCGTCAAGCCGGGGGCCATCAGCCAGCTCGAGGCGATGATGATCCGCACGCACGCCAAGGCCGGGTGGGACATCCTCAAGGAGATCGAGTTCCCCTGGCCCATCGCGCAGATAGTGCTCCAGCACCACGAGCGGATGAACGGCTCCGGGTATCCCGAGGGGCTGGAAGGCACGCACATACTCAGGGAGGCGCGGATCATCGCCGTGGCCGACGTCGTGGAGTCGATGACCTTCCACCGGCCCTATCGCCCCGCCCTGGGCATCGAGAAGGCGCTGGAGGAGATACAACGCGGCGCCGGGACGCTGTACGACTCCGAGGCGGCCGAAGCCTGCGCGAAGATCATCGCGGGCACCGACTTCCGCTTCGCGTGACCCTCACTTCGCGAACTCCCACGCCCAGAGCGCCACGCCCAGACCGAGGAGGAGCGCGCCTTCGAGCCGGGAAAGCTTCCAGTTGGTGCGGATGAAGAACACCGCGAAGAGCATCATGACCATGAGCACGGAGAGGGTGATATAGACTCCGCCGGTCACCGTCATCGGCCTGATGAGCCCGGCGACCCCGAGGACCCCCAGCGTGTTGAAGATGTTGCTGCCGATGATGTTTCCCGCGGATATCCCGTGCCTGCCCTTCACCGCCGCGGCGATGGAGGTGACCATCTCCGGCGCGGAGGTCCCCGCGGCGACGATGGTGGCGCCAATCACCCAGTCGGAGAGGCCGGCGGCGCGCGCGATGAAACTGGCGGAGTGCACCAGGAGCTGTCCGCCCGCGACCACCGCGGCAATGCTGGCGGGCAGGATAAGGTAATCCATCCAGGCCGCCTTCCCGGACGGCACATCCGATTCCTCCGGGGCATCCTTCTTTATGAGCAGAAAGGCCATGTAGGAGAGCAGGAGCGCGACGAGGATGCCGCCTTCCAGCCTGGTAATGCTATCGTCATGGAACATGATGAACAACAGCGCGGTCACGGCTGTCATGAACAGACCGTCCCGGAAGACGAGTTGCCGGGAGGAATGTATCGCCCTGACCAGCGCCACGATACCGAGTATGAAGCTTATGTTGAAGACGTTGGACCCGAGGATGTTGCCCACCGAAATTTCCGGATGACCGTCGATGGCCGCGCTGACGGTGACGGCGAACTCCGGCGCCGAGGTGCCGAAGGCCACGACCGTGAGGCCTATGACCAGTTCGGAGATCCCCAGGGAAGCGGCGATCCTGCCCGCCGATTCCACCAGGTACTTTGAGCCGAGCCAGAGGATGGCGATGGAAGCCATCAGGAAAAGAACGTTCAGTAGCATATCCGCTCCATGACCGGGATTTACCGTACAGTCCGGCAGGTTCCGCGGACTGTCAATGAAAATCCGGCGCGGGGGACAGAGGCGCGCTGATGGAGCCGCCGGGAGATGAAAAAAATGCGGTAAATTACTTGCTTTTGGGCTATTATCGGAAAGAGTGGCGTACAAAGAAGGAGCCCTGCCATGTTTACCGATGTCAACCACACCATCAAGGCCCTGGAAGGCGAAAAGTACATCTGTTCTCCGGAGATTGCCACCACGATATTCCTGGCCATGAAAATGGAAAAGCCCGTCCTCGTGGAAGGGCCCGCCGGCGTGGGCAAGACCGAGCTCGGGAAGTGCATCGCCTCCTCCATGGGAATGGACCTCATCCGCCTCCAGTGCTACGAGGGCCTGGACGAGGCGAAGGCGCTCTACGAGTGGGAATACGCCAAGCAGCTTCTCTACACGCAGATACTCAAGGACAAGCTCTCGGAGGTGCTGGGCGGCGAGAAATCGCTTTCGGAGGCCGTGAACAGGCTCTCCGGGGAGGAGGACGTCTTCTTCTCGGAGCGCTTCCTCATTCCGCGGCCCATCCTCCAGGCGATCACCAATCCCAAGCCCACGGTGCTCCTCATCGACGAGATCGACAAGTCCGACTCCGAGTTCGAGGCGTTCCTCCTGGAGGTGCTCTCCGACTTCCAGGTGTCCATCCCGGAAATCGGGACCATCCGCGCCCAGCACAAGCCGTTCGTGCTGCTGACCTCCAACAACGCGCGGGAAATGTCCGACGCGCTGAAGCGCCGCTGCCTGCATCTCTACATCGACTTCCCCACCCGGGAGCTCGAGGAGAAGATCGTGTCGCTCAAGGTCCCCGAGTGCGGCGCCTACCTCATCTCCGAGCTCGTCAAGGCGGTCCACCGGATACGCGAGCTCCCCATGAAGAAGGATCCCAGCATCAGCGAAACGCTCGACTGGGCCAAGGCGCTGGCGCTCCTGGGCTGCGAGGTGATGAAGCAGGACATCGCCATCAGCACCCTGAACTTCCTTTTGAAATACGAGAAGGACATCGAGCTGGCGAAGAAGCGTGCCTCGGAGATATTCGTCCAGTAACGGGACTCCGCCATGATCACCGAAAGGGACGACCGCCACGGAATAAAAAACAAGTTCTTCGATTTCGCGAAGATCCTCCAGGACGCGGGCGTCACCATCTCCACGGTGGAGGTCCTCGACATGTTCACGGCGCTCCGCCACGTCAACCCCTACGACCGCGAAATCTTCCGCCAGGCCCTGGCCACCACCATGGTGAAGGACTACACGGACATCCCCGTCTTCGACAGGTGCTTCTCCGAGTTCTTCGACAAGAGGAGCGGCCAGAAGGGCTTCGACTTCGACATCTTCCTGCGCGACGCGCAGAACTCCGAATCGGCCCGGGAGCGCCTGGGGATGGACGAGGCCGACAGGGAACGTCTCATGGAGGAGATCGACCTGCTGGTCGATACGGCGCTGGCGGAGAACCCGGAGAAAACGCCGCAGGAGATCATCAAGCTCCTGCTGGACGAGCCCCAGGCCTCCTCGGCCTCGGGCGCGCTGGGCCAGCTCCTGTTCAACGTGCGCTCCCGGAACTCCGAGGCGTCGGCCGACGCCGACATGTTCGGCCGCGGCGAGAAAGGCCCCTCCGGCGAGGGAGACGATTTCCTCGCGGAAATGGTGCGCGAAAGGGTGCGCCGCCGGGTGTTCGAGAAAACCTCGGGGCGCGCCATCAACCGCCGCGACGAATACCTGCTCCACCGCTACATCTACCGCCTCACCCCCGCCGAGGTCAAGGAGATGCGGGACCTTATCACCCGCTTCGGACAGAAGCTCAAGAACAGGATATCCATCCGCAAAAAAAGGGTGAAGCACGGCGGCATCGACGTGAAGCGCACACTGCGGAAGAACATGCAGTACGGCGGCACCCCCTTCCGCATCTTCCACAAGGACCGCAAGATAGACAGACCCCAGCTGGTGGTGCTCTGCGACATATCGAGCTCCGTGAGCCAGTACTCGCGGTTCATGCTCCTCCTGGCCCACACCCTCCAGAGCCTCTTTTCCAAGGTTCGGAGCTTCGCCTTCATCAGCAACATGGTGGAAATAACGCACCTGTTCATGGAGATGGACCCGGAGCGCGCGGTGAACTCCATCTTTTCAGATACCAACTTCACCTACGGCTGGGGGAGCAACTACGGCCGCTGCTTCACGCAATTCGTGAGGGAGTACGGCGATTCGCTCACCTCCAAGACCACGGTCCTGGTGCTGGGGGACGCCCGGAACAACAACCAGGACCCGGGACTGGACAGTTTTATAAGGATCGGCGAGCGCTGCCGCAACCTCTTCTGGCTCAATCCCGACCGGAGGCACCTCTGGGCCTGGAGCGACAGCATCGCCGAGCTGTACCTGCCACACTGCAAGGAAATGAAGGAGGTGAGGAACTTCCTGGACCTCTCGGACTTCATCGACAAGCTCTTCGTCCGGTGAACCCGCCCCCGCGCAGGAATTTATTTCTTGACACAAAATGCCGAAAAGCCATGATTAAAAAACACCAGTTAATGATTGACAAAGGAAAGGGACGGTATATAGTATTTTCCTGACCGCGATTTTTGCCCGCGCGCGGTATCCCGTTTGGAGGCATCGATGGAGATTGAGGTAAAAGACCTCGGCGAACACAAGGTCATCGCGGTAAGCGGTGAGATAGACCTTTACAATGTAAGCGAGCTGAAGAAAGTTCTCTTCTCCGTCACCGACGGGAACTATCCCAGCGTCGTCGTGGACATGAAGAAGGTCAACTACATGGATTCGTCGGGAATCGGGGCGCTCGTGGCGGGACAGAAGAAGATGAAGGCACACAGCGGCAAGTTCAGCCTCCTGAACATCCACGAGGACGTGCTGAACATACTCAAACTCGCGACGCTGGACAAGTTCTTCACCATCGTTGAAGGAGAGGACGAGCTTCTCTGACGCCGCGTCAGGCGGTCCTCTTCAATATCAGAATGGTAAGGTCGTCATGGGGCGCCGCCCTGCCCCGGAAAGCATCCACGTCATTGACAATCAGCTCCACCATGTCGTTCGCGTTCAGTTCGTGGTTCTCCACAAGCAGTTTCTGCAGCCTCGCGTAGCCGTACTCCTCCCGCGACTCGTTCCGCATTTCCGTAACCCCGTCCGTGTTGAGGACCACGAAGTCGCCTATGTTGAGAACCGCCTTCGCCTGCTTGTAGTCCACGTCCTCCATGATGCCGATGGGAACCCCCTCGAGCTTGCTCACCGTGATGGCGTTGTGGAGCGCGCGGTAACAGCGCAGCGGCCCGTGACCGGCGTTGGAAAAGGCGAGTTCCCCGGTCCGCCGGTCGTAGATCATGAAAAAGAGCGTCGCGAACTTGTCGATGGCGAAGTCCGCGCTCAGCGAGTCGTTGATGGCGCGGACCACCTTCGCGCAGTTCACCTCCCGGCCCTTGACGTACGTGGAGAACACCGTGCGGATCATCACCATCACGAGCGAGGCGGGGATGCCTTTCCCGGACACGTCGCTGATCAGCGCCCCCACCACGTTCTCGTTGATGTCGATGTAATCGAAATAATCGCCCCCCACGCCCTTCGCGGCCCTGGTGTACCCCTTGATCTGTATCCCCCGCCTGTCGTAGAAGCCCATGGGGTTGAGCCCTTCCTGTATCTCCTTGGCGACGTTGATCTGCTCGTCCTGGAGCTTCTTCTCTATCTCCATCTCCTTGCCTTTTTTCAGCTGGGTGGTCATCTGGTTGAACTCGCCGGCGAGCTGTCCCAGCTCGTCCGAGCTTTTGAGGTCTATGCGGTAATCGAGGTTCCCGGTGCCTATGACCGCGGCCCCCTCCGCGAGCTTCCTGATGGGCTTGATGATGACGCCGGAGAGGAAGATGGAACCCACTATGGCGACGCCGAAAAAGATCAGGGCCATGATGATGATGTTGAAGGTCATCCTGGATATCTTCTCGCGGATGATCCTGTCGGAGAACCCCAGCCGCACGGTGCCTTCGCGGGAGGTCGTGAGGGGGTTGATAAGCGGGCGGGAAAACTCGTAGATGGTCCCGCCGTCCTCCCGGGACGACGGGTACTCCATCCGCGCGATCTTCTTCGGGTCCTGGTTCTTCAGCGCCTCGATGGTGGCGCTGTCCTTGGACAGATCCATGCCGTATTTTTTCGGGTCAAGCGCCATCCGCACGACGTTCTTCTTGTCGAGGACGTACGCGTACTCGACGGCGGTTATCTTCTTCATGTTGTCCATCGAGGCCGTCAGGGACAGGTCGTCGCCGCTCTTGAAGGAGTCCTCGGCGATCGTCGCGAGGTGTTCCGTCTCGCGGACGGCGAGGTTGATGATCTCGTCCCGGAGCATGGTGCTCGAATCGCTCCGGATGTAGATCGCCATGGTGGCGATGACCGCGCCCACCAGGGAGAGGATCGCCATGGCGAACTTGTACCGGATGCTGAACTTCACTTTCGGCTTCGCCGGCTTTTCCGCCGCCCGCGCGCCCTTGCCCTTCGCAGCGCCTGTATCAGCCATTGTCACTTCCTCAAAAGCACGAGGCATTTCTTGATATTGTTGCGGGCCCTCTCGTGGTTCCTGTCGATGGCGAGTACCTTCCGCCATTCCTGGATCGCCCGTGGAAAATCGTTGCTGGAGTAGTACGTGATGCCCCTGTAGTAGTATTGTCGGACCCTTGCCTTCTGTTCTTCAGACAATTCCACCCTGGCGGCGACCGCCTCGCCCTTGCTGATGCGGAGTATCGATTCTATCTTGTTGATATTGATGAGCGCCCTGGTGTTGCCGGGGTCCCTGGCGTACACCCACCGGAATTCGTTCAGGGCGTTCCTGATGTTCTCCTCCCCGCCCTTCCGGTAGTAGTTGAGGCCCAGGTTGTACCTCGCGTTGAGCTCCGCCGGCGTGGCCGCCTTGTCCACTATCCTGGGGACCGCCGCCTCCTCCGCAACAGTGCTCCGGAGAAGGTTGTCGATTCCCGGATACGCCGGGTAGATCGACTTGACGAGCTCGAACTTGCTCCGGGCGCGCTTCATCTGCTTCTTGGCGAGCATGTCCCTGCCCTCTTCCACGATGTTCTTGGAAAAGGCCTCGAACTCCGCGGGGTTGTCCTTCATACATTTGAGCATGTACCCCGTCGCGATCTTGTTCCTCGGGAACAGCTGGAGTATCTTGTCCCACTTCTTCCGCGACTCCGCGTACTGTCCCCTGTCGTACAGCGCCTTCCCCGAGCTGACGAGGACATTCACCAGGTCGAAATACGGCGAGTTCACGTCGACCTTCTCCTCCTCCTCGATGCTCTTGGCGTCCTTGGCAAGCGAGAGCTGCTTCCTCGCCAGCTCGTTCCGCTCGTCCAGCTGCAGGACCTCCTCGAAGGACGATATCGCCCCGTCGTACCTTCCCTCGGCATAGGCCACCATGCCCGCCTCGAGACCGCGTTCTATATTCCTGATCCGCTCGCGCTGCATCCTCCCCTGGTAATCCCTGCGCATGCCCGGGAGCCCCGCGAGCTTCTGCTTCACGTCCTTGTAGTCCTTCATCAGGTCCAGGATGTTTCTGTACTCCTCCTCGGCGGCATCGAACTTGAACTCGTTCAGGTAGTTGTTCCCGGAAATGTAGAAGCCCTCGGCCTGCTGCAGCTTCTGCTGGGCGTAGCGCGCCTCCTCCAGCCTCTGGTCTATCTCCTCGATCCGGTCGCGCGCGTCGCCGTTGCGAGGATCGAGTCCCAGCACCTGCTTGTACACCTGCCGCGCGTCGAAGAGCTTTTTCTCCGCAAGGAGCACGCCTCCCTGGACAAGGAGCCCCTGGACCTTCTCGAACCGGAGCCGGTTGTTGATGGCCAGCTCCGCCTTGCGCTTCCCTTCCAGGGCGTCCCGGTCGTCGGGGATGATGCCCAGGACCCCGTCCCAGCATTCGATGGAGGAGTCGTAGAGCTCCTTCTCCATCCGCTCCCGGGCGCAGTTCATGTACTCCATGTACTTCGCCCGCTTCCTCCGGTCCAGCTCGATCTTCGCCTCGGCGGTCTTCAGGTCTTTGTCCAGCTCCCGCATTTCCTCCTTCATGATCTGGAGCTCCGGGTCCTTCGGGTCGATGCGGTAGGCGATGACGAAGTTCTTCAGCGCCTCCTCGGCCTTGGATTTGCCTTCGCTGAAGTTCTCGAACGCCTGGTCCGGGTCCTTCGTGCCCACGTTGATGATGAGCTTCTTCTTCGCCTGGCGGTGGTTTATCTTCGCCCGCTGGAAGGCGATGTCCCGCTGGTATTTCTCCTCGTAGACGCGCTCTATCTTCTTCTGCACGCGCTCGTTGCCAGGCTCCTGGTCCAGGATGAGCATCCAGGTCTCGATGGCGCGCGTGAAGTCGCGCTTCGCGTAGTAGTCCTCGGCCAGGCGGTCCAGCTCCTGGGTGTTCTGCGGGAAGACCCCCACCGCCACGGCCAGGACCATGCAGGCCGACGCGATGAAGATCGATGTGAAACGCCTCACGCGCATTGTGTACCTCGTCCGAATATCCCCGGCCGCACCTAATATATGATGCCTAAAAACCTGAATGGTTACGGCCCGCCGCCGTCAGTAGACCTTGAAGTCCGTCTTCAGGTCAAGCGAAGTCAGGAACTGCCTGTAACTGTACGACTTGTCCTCGATGTCCGACCGGTAGTAGTACCACCGGTATTTCAGGGAAAGTCCGATGTTGTCGGTCATCCGTATTCTGAGACCGTTGGTGATCTCGCTGCGGATGTGTCCGCCCTCTCCCTCTTTGTTCGAGGTTTTCGCGATGAAGCTGTCCAGCTTGATGGTGTACGAGAACTTTGTCCAGAAATCGTACTTCCAGGCGAGGAACGCCTCCAGGCCGTACACGGGCTCCTTCTCGGGATCGTGGACCTGCCGCTCGAAGCCGGCCCCGAGCTTGCCTTCAAGCTCCCGGTACAGGAAGCTCGCGCCGACCACCTCGCGGATGAACGCGGGGCGGTCGCCGTACTCGTCGCGCTTCACCACCGTGTCCACCTGCGACTTGTGGTACGGGTTCACGTAGGTGAAGTAGTTCAGCCGGTACTCGAAAATCCCCCGGAGCAGGTTCTGCACCATGAGCGTCTCGGTTTTCTTTTCGCCCGTTTCGGGGTCGACGACCTCCTGCTTCGTCTGCACGTAGTTCATGTAGGGGTTGATGATGAAGCGGTGATACCGGTTGTACACGTTCAGCACCACGTTGTTCTCCATCCCCCACTGCTGGTACGACGACGAAGGCCCGCCGGGCGACGAAAAATCCCTGTCGGCCACAACGCCCAGAAGATCGAAGAAATTCGAGAGCTGCAGGTCAAGCGTCGCGCGCAGCCTCCGCTCCAGGTAGCCGTAATCATTCCTGAACAGCACCTTCTCGCCCCGAATGTCCTTCCCGATGAGGTCCGGGATCCCTGTCCAGGTGTTCCTGAACTTCGGAGCGGCGCCGATCTTTCTCTTCGCCTGGTCGTACACGGACTGCGTCGACACGATCCGGTAGCTCCGCGCGGGATTGACCGCGTATCCCTGGATCATGCCGCCGGACAACCCGGAAAAGATCAGGTCGCCGGGCGATGCGGCGAGCGACTGGAGCTGCGAGCCTTTCAGGAAATAGATGAAGACGGGATACTCGTCGTTGCAGAGATCGTTGATGTCGTACTGGCGGATATCGCCCTTGAGCGTTTCCCCGCGCATGGTGCCGGAGCCGAGTATCGCCACCTCCGCGTTGTACCGGTCGCGCAGCAGGTTCGCGGTGCGGGCGTTGTCTATCGCGTATTCCCCCTTCCCCGCCGAGCCGATCACTTTCACGCCCTCCTGCGCGTACTCCTTTTTCCAGAGGGCAAACCGGTCGGCGAAACCGCGGTACCGCGGGTCGGCGGTCCTTCGCGCGGCGATATCGTTCCGTTGAAAACCCGCGACCGAGATCCGCTCGCCGATGTCGAGCTGAAGCGTGTAGTACGCGTTTTTGTCGGGAAGGAGGACGATGGACCTGCCCCTCTCCAGGTCGATGCGGTTGAGCCCCGAGCCGTACATGCCGCCGCTGTTGTCGCCGCCGGCGACGACCAGGTCGATGCCGGGGAATTCCTTCAGGATGCCGATGTTGTCCTTTGTGCTGAGTCCCGAGAGCACCACGACATGGCGTGCGCCCTCGTTCTTCGCCAGCTCCGCCGTCTTCTTCAGCGAGGCGGCATGGTCCGCCAGTTCAAACCGGAATATGTTCTTCTCGGCGATGTCCACCAGGATCTTTTTCGACGAGAGCCCCACGAAGGCGATCCTCGCGTCGCCCTTCCCGTGGATGAAGTAGGGCAGGAACACGGGCGTGTCCCTCCGCACGAT
>JAGODF010000376.1 GCA_017998375.1 Spirochaetota bacterium | reverse complement strand
GAACGGGTTTTCCACGATGAGGTTCTCAAGTGCCGGAATGTGCTTTCGGGGAAAATCGAGGGGTGCGCTCCGACGCGATACGAACCGGGCGGGAAAGGTACCTTGTCCTGATGGTGGGGCTCCGCGGCAGGGTGGAGAACATCGTGAAATCGATCTCATCGGAGATGGAGGGGAAATATCGCCTCGGCAAGGTGGAAGGCAAGGACCTCGAAAGAATAAGTGAAATCGACGGAAAGATCAAGTCGATCATCGAGGAGTGCGGCAGGGCACTGGGGGAACTCACCTGTGCTTCGGTTGAAACGGTCACCGGCTTCAACGAAACCGTGAATGCGCACATGCGGGAGTTCGAGAAACTCTACGGCGAGCGCGGGAAACTGCTCAGGCTGTACAGGGTTTACGGCTGAGGCGGCTATCACGCGTTAACGGCCGGGTTGATCCGAATCCGTCGCATGAACGCGGGATGGGACCACCGGCGGACTGGTGCCGCGCAGTCGCAAATGAAGGAGTAATGATTAACGAAAAGGAGGTGCCAACATGCCAGGACAAAACGGTACCGGGCCCTGCGACCTGGGTCCCCTTACGGGAAGGGGCATGGGCAGTTGCGCGGAAGCAGTTGCGACGGGAGCGTACAACAGGCCTTTCGGGGCAGGTTGCGGAATGGGATGGGGCCGCGGCAGGGGTCACCGGCGGAAGTTCTTCGCAACGGGAGTTCCCGGATGGATTCGCGGAAGTGCAGCAGTGCGGCGATCGCGCGATGAGGAAAGAACCGCGCTCGCGGCGCAGGCGGAGCGGCTGGAAAAGATTCTCGAATCAATGAAGAAGCGCCTCGGCGAGATTGACACGCCGGGCGAAGAGTGAACACCGGTCTTATCTGACCATGAGTACCGGGCGGCCTTCTGAGACAAGTCACCTGGCGGAAGGCCGCCCTCTTTTTCACGCGCACCAGATTACGCATATCGTTCCGTCGCTTCACACCCGACAGACATATCGTAACTTTATTAACAACAGGAGGCAGTTGAACGGAGGAACTTTCCTCTCAACGCGCACACACAATGAAAACGAAAATCACGGTTATTTGCGAAAACAGCGTACTCGTGCCGTTCCCGCTCATCGCGGAGCACGGCCTGGCCATGCTCATCGAGCAGGATGATATCACCCTCCTTGATACCGGGCAGGGCTTCGGGCTGATTAACAACATGAAGGTC
This sequence comes from Spirochaetota bacterium, assembly GCA_017998375.1. Taxonomy (GTDB): domain Bacteria; phylum Spirochaetota; class UBA4802; order UBA4802; family JAGODF01; genus JAGODF01. Next base: position 2,406 of record JAGODF010000376.1, on the reverse strand, counting down.
CTGGGAAAGGACCCGGCGAAGGTAACTCGCCTGCTCCTGAGCCACGGCCACTTCGACCACACCGGCGGAATCATGCCTTTCTTACAGGCCAGGGGAAGCGCGATACCCGTTTTTGCGCACCAGTCCGCGTTCGCGGCAAAGGTGGCGCAGATACCCACCGGCGCGGACCCGATCGAGGTCCCCATTGGCATGCGCGCATCCCGCGAGGAGATGGAGAAGGCGGGCGCCGAGTTCCGGCCCATGTCGGGCTTCCAGAAGATTACCGATAAAATCGCGGCCCTCACTGAAGTGAAGCGCCCCGAGGGATGGAAGACCTGGGACGTCCGACTGAAGCAGAAGGACGGCGCAGTGAGCATTGACGATCCCTTCAACGACGACTGTTCGCTCATCCTTATGACGGATTCCGGTCCCGTGGTGCTCCTGGGCTGCGCCCACGCCGGCATCGTGGAGATTCTGGACGATCTCTCGGAGCGCACCGGATACCGCGAGTTCCACGCCGTCATCGGCGGCACGCACCTCGAGACGGCGCCGGCCGAATACGTGGAGAAGGCGGTCGCGGCGCTGAAAAAGTACCGCGTAAAGAAGATCGCGGTGTCGCACTGCACCGGCTTTTCCATCGCCTGCCGCATTGCCCGCGAGTTCCCGGGGGAATTCGCCAACGCTTCAGTGGGCGCGGTATTCGAGTTTTAAGGAGAGGATGATGGATATCGCCATCGCCAGCGGGAAAGGCGGCACGGGAAAGACACTCATGGCCGTGTCCCTCGCCTCGTGGTGCGCCCATGAAGGAATGTCCGTGGCGCTGCTCGACTGCGATGTCGAGGAGCCGAACGCCGACCTCTTCCTGAAGTCGACGATCGACGCGCGCGAACCGGTGAACGTCCTGGTGCCGCGGGTCAACGACGGAAAGTGCACGGGCTGCGGCGAGTGCGAGAAGATCTGCGCCTACAGCGCCATCGTTCTCGTGAAGGGGAAGCCGCTGGTGTTGGACGACATGTGCCACTCCTGCGGCGGCTGTTATCTCGTCTGTCCGGAGCGCGCCATCACGGAGGTCCCGAGGGAGATAGGCGCCGTTTCATCGGGAAGGTCCGGCGCCATCCTCTACGCCGGGGGGCTCCTGAACATCGGGGAGCCGATGTCGCCGCCGGCGATCAGGGAGACGAAGCGGCGTCACCGCAGCGCGGATATCCGCGTCATCGACTGCCCGCCGGGAACCTCCTGCCCGGTCATCGAATCAGTGAGGGGAAGCACTTTCGTGGTACTCGTGACGGAGCCCACTCCCTTCGGGTTGAACGATCTCGCGCTGTCGGTGGAGATGTGCAGGGCGATGGATCTTCCCTTCGGGGTGGTGATCAACCGCGACGGGATCGGCGACGGGGGCGTGCGTGAATACTGCGTGGCGCAGGAAATCCCCGTCCTCGCCACGGTTCCCTACTCGCGGGAGCTCGCCGAGTCGTACGCAAAGGGGGACGCCGCCCTGTTCATGCTCCATCATCACACGGACGGGCTGGGAGCGATCATGCGGCGCGCGGAGCGCTTCAACGGAAGGTGCGTCCTGTCATGATAAAGGAGCTCGTAATCATCAGCGGCAAGGGGGGCACCGGGAAGACGAGCATCGCGGCGTCGTTCGCGGCCCTCGCCGAAAACGCGGTGATCGCCGACTGCGACGTCGACGCGGCGGACCTGCACCTGGTGCTCGCGCCGAAACGGGAAGAAGGCGGCCAGTTCGGGGGAGGGAAGAAGGCGTTCGTGAACAGGGGCCTCTGCATGAACTGCGGCGACTGCGTCCTGTTCTGCCGCTTCAACGCGATCGGCGACTACTTCACCGTGGACCCGCTCGCCTGCGAAGGCTGCGGCGTCTGCGCGCGGTTCTGCCCCGCCGACGCGATCGAGATGCGCGACCACGTGTCGGGGAACTGGTTCGTGTCGTCCACGGCGCACGGCCCGATGGTCCATGCCAGGCTCGGCATCGCCGAGGGCAACTCCGGGAAACTCGTGACCCTCATCAGGAAGAAGGCTAAGGAAATCGCGGAACGGGAAAAGCGCGGGCCCGTCATCGTTGACGGTTCCCCGGGGACGGGCTGTCCCGTCATCGCCACGCTCACGGGGGCGCACTACGCCCTCATCGTCACGGAACCCACGGTGTCGGGACTCCACGACCTGGAGCGCATCTACGAGCTTGCGCGGCGGTTCCGGATGAAGATCGCCGTGTGCGTGAACAAGGCCGACATCAACCCGGAGATGACGGAGAGAATCCGCGGTTTCTGCGCGGAAAAAAATGCCGCATTCGTCATTGAGATACCCTACGTCGAGGACGTCACCGCGGCGATCGTGGCGGGAAAGCCGCTCGTGGCGCATTCGCGGGGGCCGGCCGCGCGCGGTATCGAGGAGATGTGGAGGAGGATATCC
>JAGODF010000375.1 GCA_017998375.1 Spirochaetota bacterium | reverse complement strand
TATCAGGACGGCGCGAACACCTACGCGAACCCGAAGGTGAAGTTCCGTCTCTTCACCACGGACAACATCTATGCCGACAGGATCGAGTACAAGATCGACAACAGCGACGTGAAGGTCTACTCCGAGCCTTTCAGCATCGAGCAGGAAGGCAAGCACGTCATATCCTACAACGGCGTTGACAAGATTGGCAACCGCGAAGATCCCAAGCTGATGAGGGTCATCATCGACGCCACCGCGCCGACTGTCATCGTCACCACCAACAAGCCCCTCATGAAGCAGGGCGATAAAGTCTACGTTTCCAAGGATTTCGCGTTCAAGGTGGACACCCGTGACGATATCTCCGGCGTGAAGAGCGTCGAGTATACCACCAACGGCACCGATTTCATCCCCTATCGCGAATCGTTCGGCATTCCCTCGGACGGGAACGTGAACCTTAAGATCCGCGCCACCGACAACGTGCTCAACACGAACGAGAATTTCGTGCTGAAACTGGTTGACCAGAACGGCAACCCGATCGAGATGAACCAGAACTCGGTTACCCTCATCACCGATAACCTGGCTCCCAAGGTCGAGATCAGGTGCGACAAGCCCTTCCTCGACAGGAACGGCATCAAGGTCGTTTCCAACGAAGCGAGGTACACTATCGTCGCCACCGACGAGGGCGCCGGTATTGACAAGGTTTTCATGAGGGTCGACGGGCGCGGGGACTTCATCCCCTACACCGGGGAGTACAAGTTCCTGACCAACGGCGAGCACAGCATCGAGGCGAAGGCGGTCGACAAGGCCGGAAACATGTCGCCCGCGGTGATTCTCCCGGTATATGTGGACGTGATTCCTCCCGAATCACGGATAGAGACGATCACCCAGTAGTCGCATCGAGTTATAGAAAAACCAGAAGCCCCGCTTCCCGATTGATCGGGGGGCGGGGCTTCTTTATTTAATTGGAACTTTTCCTGGGAACATCAGAAGAGAACGTCCCTGTCCACCTTCTCCTTCTTCAGATAGAACAGGTCGAAATATTTCTTTGCCTTTCCCTCGTAACCCATGATGTCGTACGCCGCGCCCATGTTGTACAGCGCCTCGATAAACGTGCTGTCGTTGCGGTAGGCGTCGTCGAAAGCGTGCACCGCCTTGACATACTTCTCCTTCATGAGGTAGGCGATCCCGAGATAAAAATGCCCCTTCGCGTTCTTGGAGTCGAGCCGTATCGCCCTTTCCAGGCTCCTGATCGCGTCCTTGATCTTTCCCTCCCTGTGGAGGTACGCCTTGCCCAGCCCGTAGTGTCCGGTCGAATAATAGGGATTGATCGCCAGGGCCTCCTTGAATTTCGGGATGGCTGCGTCTATATCGCCCGCCATGGCGAGCCTGGCGGCCTCCCGGTAGACGGCGCTGGAGTTTTTCCGCGCATGGAGCGTTCCCGCGGAGAGGAAGATGGCAACGAGTGCCAGGGTGATGCGAAGATGGTTCATGGGGGCGTTACCCGGATCAGCGCGCCCCCGGCACCATGTGCTTGAATTTTTCGAAGAGGAACCTGTCGATGCCCTGGTTGAAATAGACGTACACAATGAATACGATCCACAGCGCGATGGTGAGGATGCACATGAACTTGAGGAGCTTTTCGGCGCCAATTTCGCTGGCCTTGTAGAACACCACGATGAGGGCCACCGGCCAGAAAAGGAAAAGGTTCACGAATACCAGCGCCAGGACCTCGCGCAGGAAGTAGATCGTCACGTCCAGCCAGGCCGCGGTGAAGTTGCCGTAGCCCCGGGAAAGCTCGGCCCAGAAAAACCAGACGTAGAACAGGAATATCAGCGTCGCGATGATCTTCCAGAATATCTCTATGCGGGGCCGGAACCAGAGGAAGATCACCGTGAAGCCCCAGAGCGACACGAACATGAAGATCGATTTTACCAGTAGTGCGTTTTCCATTGGATTTCCGGGTGTCCCTGCTGTATTTTAGGCCGTCGACATGGCGCCACTACAAGTATCGGTACAATAACCGCCGCCGATTACCGTAAATCATCTCCGGGGGCCCGCGATCCGGAGGAGGGCGATACCGGCCATTCCGCCGCGTATTGTGCTTGCGCGGTGCCGGCCGGGCGGCGATACTCGGCGTTGGGGCGCGCCCTTCATAGTCAGCTGCGCGGAAAAATATGCAACAATTATTTAAAGCAACGGGCGTCATCGCCCTGGTTTCACTGCTCCTGATCCTATCGTGCCGCGAAATCCGGGGGCCGTATACTTTCGGCCTGGTGATGCCGCCGGACGCGGAAATGAGCATATCGCGCGAAGAGGTCCAGCGGGCGATGCGGGAGGGGCTGCCCTCGCCGGCCGGGGCCGAGGCATACCTGGCGGAGATCACGGTCTACGGCTATTCCTCCGGCAAGGAAGTGTTCAGCTACTCGGGTTCCGAGGATGAGGGAGTGAGCGTCCGACAGGGAAAGGGGTATATCGATACCATGGTGCGAGTGAAGAAGGACGGGGCGACGCTCAGGGTCTTCTTCGTGAAGGGGGAGGGCGCCAGCCGGGAGGAGATGCTCGCGGACCTGGTGCGCAAGTCTCGCGCGGTCCTGAACATTCCCTGATGGTTACGAACCTGCGCCGTGCCGCCCGCCTTCGGCGAGCCGCGCCGCGAGTGTGAACGCCTCGACCAGGCTCGAGTGCTTTGCGATCCCCTTCCCGGCGATGTCGTAGGCGGTGCCGTGGTCCACGGAGGTGCGCATCATGGAGAGCCCCAGCGTTACGTTGACTCCCGTGTCGAAGGCGAGCGCCTTGAACGGGATGAGCCCCTGATCGTGGTACTGCGCCACCGCCACGGAGTAGCGCTCCCAGCGCCCGGGCAGGAAGAGAGTATCCGCCGCGAAAGGCCCCTCGACATCGATGCCGAGCTCCCGTGCGCGCGCGACCGCCTTCGTGGTCACCCGCGCGTCGAAATCCCCGATCGCGCCGTCGTCGCCGCAGTGAGGGTCCAGTCCCGCCACCGCCACGCGCGCCTTCTTTCCGTCGATCGCGGTGAGCGCCCGGTGCGCGGTTTCTATCGTCCTGACGATACGCTCTTCGTCAATGGAAGACGTGACGCGCGCCAGGGGAAGGTGGGTGGTCGTCAGGATGACGCGGTAGCGCGGAGAGTACATCATCATGAACGGATCGCGCTCGCCGATGGCATCCGCCAGGTATTCCGTGTGGCCGGTGAATGCGCGCCCTGTCTTCTCGACGAACGATTTGCTCACCGGCGCCGTGACCACCGCGTCTATCAGCCCTTTTTTCCAGAGGCCCACCGCAGCGTCGACGCAGGCGAGCGACTCCTCCCCGGTGCGGACGCTCCCGGTGCCGGGTTCCGGAACCGGGTGGGGCGAGCCGACTTCAAAGAGAAAGCCTTCCTTTCCGTAGGGGAGTGCACCGCGGAGCGCTAATTCTCCGGCAGGCGAGAGCATGCCTGCCGAGGATGTATCGCAGCGCGCGAGCACGGCGGCGCGTCCAATGACCACGGGAACGGCGGCGCGCAGTTCGCGCGCCTTCAACGCTTTCAGTATAATTTCAGGTCCTATGCCGGCCGGGTCGCCAAGGGTGATGCCGATGCGGAGGTCACGAGCGGGCAATAAAATCCTCGGGGATCTT
>JAGODF010000051.1 GCA_017998375.1 Spirochaetota bacterium | reverse complement strand
ATATCATCCTTCGATTTCCTTTCGTAATCCAGCACGATCTCGAACCAGTTGCTCGTCAGGTTCGGGCCATAAGTCCTTCCGGCAATCCCCTGCAGCAACGCCCGCACCCGCTCGTTCATCAGCGCCGCGACATGGTGGGGCGATGCGCCCTTGATCAGCATCCTGGAGTCGAACGCGCTGTCGCCAATCTGGATGTCATCGCCCTTCAACAGCTTTTCCACGGTGGAGAAAAGCGCGTCGCTTTCAAGGGTGATCTTGAGGATGCCGCCCGCGTTTATTGAATTCGCGATGTAAATGCGGAGGAGTGATCGACCGCCGCGGTTTTCCGGATCGCTGAACTGCCTGATGGTAACCTTGAGCCCGTCGATGTTCCCCGAGGCCACCGGCATGGCCAGCGAAAAACCCTGCCTGTATTTAAGGCCCAGATCCTCCCCGACGCGGCGAATCACTTCACCCAGTATCTTCCGGCGATTGTGCACGCTGTTTCCGACCACGGCTACAACTATGCCAACCGCGGCCAGGAATGCTCCCACGACAAATTCCATTGGATGCTCTCCGAAGTTATTCAGCCTTTATCTTTTTCCCGATCGGTTGCATAATCCGTTTCTCTCTTCATGCTCAAGCTCCCGTCACCGGGGTTGCTGCCCAGGCTCAGCGCGCCTTCTTTCCCCGCAGCTTCCGTGACCGAGAGCCAGCCTGCATCCGCGCCTCCGAGGCGCGACTGGATGCCGGCGATGGCCTGCTGGACGGCGGCATTGAGCATGATGTTGATCGGCGACTTTGAAAGCTTCATCAGGGGCTCCACGGCCTCGGCGGTGCCGCAGCTTCCGAGCGCGCCCACGACCGAGCGGAGGACCTCGCCGGAGCGCCGGTCCAGGTATGAGAGAAGAAACCCGCAGAGCGAGGTATCGCCCATATTCCTGAACGCTTCGAGCATTTCAAGCTCCAGCCCTTTCCCGGTCCTGGACGCGAAAAGACTTTTCAGCGCAGGTATGCCTTCCGTCCAGCGGTGTTTACCTATGCCACGGACGATATCCATCACCACCGCGTCATCAAGATCTTTCTCCTTTTCGAGAAGGCCCGTGAGATACGCCATGCCGTCGCGCCCCAGGCCCTTCGCCGCGGCGACGCGTACGCGGAGATCGACGTCATCCATGGTTTTTTTCAGCAGGGTTGATATTTCATCATCCACAGGGAGATGCGATGTCAGATGGTGTATCGCCGAGGCGCGGACACCGGGTTCCGGGTCCTCGTGTATGATAGACATGAGTCGTCCGCGGGTGTCACCAGCCAGCGCCAAGTCCGCCGAGACGGCCGCGGCGTCGCGGACGGCGGCGACGATATCATCGGCCTGGATCCTGTCGCCCTCCAGGTAGATCTCGAACCAGGTACTGGTGAGGTTGATATCCATGTCACGGGTGGCCAGGGAGAGGACCCGTGCGCGGATGTCCGCGGTGAAGAGGGACGCGATCTGCCAGGGATTGGTGCCGATGATATGCATGGCGTCGTCGAAGGACTTGTCGCCAATGAGGATATCCTCCCCTTCCATCGACTTCATGGAGAGGCTGTACACGGACTCCCGGTTGACCCCCATCAGACCGCCTATCGGAAGCCGGTGGTTCACGAAGATCCTTACGGGACAGGTGAACCTGTTATCGCCCGGAATACTGTAGCAGCGGACCGTAACCGCACAACCGTTGATGGAACCGTTAAGCACGGGCCAGTTGAAGGAATTGCCCTTCGTGAGCTTTAATCCGAGGGACCCGCCGGCCGCGGAGAAAAGCTTGTCCATTCTCGCGTGTTTTTTCCGCGATTCATTCATCAGCACCGCGGCGAGGATAAGCACGGCGGCGGGGAATATTGAGATGATAATGGCGCTCATCTGATATCTCCGTGATATTTCCCCGCGCTACTGCCTGCCGCGTTCATCCCCGCCAGCACGAGAACACCTGTCACTATCGCCCATTCCATACCGGCGATGATTACGCCAGGCGCGCGCACATGTCAAGCGTTAGTGGACTGTTATTGATCACACCCGGCACCCGGAAAATCTCCTTTACAAAACACCGTTCCCGCGCCAGTTCATTTCCCATGGAAACACCGAACGCTCCATCCCGGCCCGCGCTGGCCCAGCTCCTGAAGCAGATGCTCCCGGGACTCCTGCCGCTCTTCGTCTTCGTCGTCGCCGACGAGATCTGGGGCACGGTGGTGGGGCTCTACGTCGCCGTGGGATTCGGCATCATTGAGCTCGTCTTCACGTGGGTAAAGGAACACAGGCTGGACGGCTTCATCCTGGGCGACACGGCGCTCCTGGTGGCGATGGGTGCGGTGTCCATCCTCCTGGAGAACGACATCTTCTTTAAGCTGAAGCCCGCCATCCTGGAGCTCATCCTCTGCGTCATCCTGGGCGTGAGCGCTTTTTCATCGAGGAACATCGTCATGATGATGTCGCATCGCTACGTGAAGGGACTGCCCGCGGAGTTCGGCGACGCGCAGATGGAGATCCTGCGCCGCCCTATACGGATTCTCTTCTGGCTGCTCGCGGCGCACACTGCGCTCGTGGTCTACGCGGCGTACTTCATGTCGCGCGAAGCGTGGGCCTTCGTGAGCGGGGGGCTCTTCTACATCCTGGTGGGAGTCTACTTCATCGGGCAGATCGTCTACCAGAGATGGATGATACGAAAGCGCCGCAGGAGCGTCACCCCCGCCGCGGAATGGGAGCGTGACTATCACACGGGACGCTGAGTGTCACACAGGGGATGATGAGTATGTCATCCTGAGCGTAGTCGAAGGACGACAGGAGTGCAGCATGTCATGGTTCGACTCCGCTCACCATGACATGTAATCCTCCTTCACCACACGAACGGCACGAGCCGCGCGCGCGTCTTCGAGAAGTCGGCGTATCCCTCCAGCTTCATGAGCGTCTTCTCCTCCTCGAGGATGCGCCCCGCGATGCCGGGGACGAGCGCCAGGACAAGCGCCGCCAGCGTCACCATGTTGAGGAACCAGAGCGCCACACCGGCGTGGGCCAGTATCATCCCCGCGTAGGCAGGGTGGCGAAGGACGCGGTAGGGGCCGGTATCTATCACCCGATGATCGTCGCCCAGCGATACCAGGTGGGAATAGTGCGCGCCCAGCGTCCGTATCGCCCAGGCGCGGAGCGCGATTCCCAGGGCGAACATCGCGCCGCCGGCAATGTGCCACGGGCCCCGCGCCTCCCAGAGCGGCCCGAACCAGAGCGCGGTGAGTATCACCAGCGCCTGTCCCGCGCCGTAGAGCACCGCCGTCCAGACATCGGACACTTCCTTCTTCCTGGCGGTATCGGCCCGCCCCACGCCGGTTTCGTAGCTCAGCCAGAGCGCGTACACCACCGTGAAGAGCATGTCGAAATTGTAACCGTCGCCCCACGGGTTGCCGCGCGCGTCGAAGCGAAAGTAGAAAACCAGGAGCACGAGAATGATGAGCAGCGCGGGCTGTATGACCTGGATGAATTGTTTCACGCGCGCCTCACTTTGCCGTGAATGTATTGAAACTCTGGCGCGGCAGGAAATCGAAACGCTCCTTCCGCGCGTAGCCGGCGCGCTCCATCAGGGCCACCACCTCCTCCTCCGGCGTCTGGTGGCCGAAGAGTCCCGTGAAGGTGAAGCCCTGCTTTTTCTGATACTCCACTATCGCGACACGCCCGCCGGGCTTCAGGACCGCGCGCAGATTGGCAAAATATTTTTCCCTTTCGGGGAGATGATGATAGACGTTCCTCACGAAGACCAGGTCCACGCTCGCCTTCTCCAGGCCGGAACCGTCCTCCTTGGCGGCGACGGTCTCGATGTTCGACAGTCCGTTCTCCTTCGCGAGCGCCGCCACGCGAACAAGCATTTCCCGGTCCACATCCACCGCGTACACCTTTCCCCGGGGACCGACCTTCGCGGCGAACTTCACGGTAAAGTATCCACCGCCGGAGCCGAGGTCCGCCACGGTGTCGCCCTCCCGCACATTCAGCGCCTCCACCACGCGGTCCGCCATACTCTCCGAATCCGCCGCTTCGCGGTTGAAGAGCCAGGCCTGGCATCCGGCGGAACAGCCCGCCGATCCGAGGACAAGACATGCCAGCACCAATCCAACCGCGATCCAGTATCCGTTGTTCATGGTGCTACCTCCGACGACCAGCAGGTTTCATGACACGCGTACCGCGTATCATCGCGTATCATTATAATATATATGGCAGGAGGAATCAAGGAAAAGTGTGATGACGGATGATCCGTCCGCGCGATATTTTCTTGCCTTTTATCCATTTGATTGATGTATGTATCTTCATCATGAAGCAAAAATTCTCCATCATCAGAACAATGCCTCTGTGCGCGATACTTCTCTCCACATGCTTCATGCTCTCGTGCGGGAGCGATGACAATGGCGCGGCTCCCGCTGCCGCGCGCCTCCTGGGGCTGGACGTATCGACGCAGACGGAAACCCAGAGCTACGACCAGGCCTTCGACCTGGGAATGACCACCGGCGCGGAGTTCATCACCCTCTCCCTCACCTGGGACCTTCTGGAACCGACGAAGGGCGATTACACAACCGGCTCATTAATGTATCTTCTCGACATCGCCAACAGCTACTACCCCGCGAAGGGGACGAAAGTCGCGCTCGGCATCAATCCCATCGACACCGTGTACAAGGGGCTTCCCGCCGGGATGACGAGCACCGATTTCGACAGCGCCGAAGTCATCGCCCAGTACAAACTGCTGCTCGACATAGTATTCGATCACATAAAGGACCTTGACCTGGCGTGCCTCTCCATCGGCAACGAGGTCGATATCTACCTCGCCGCCCATCCCGCGGAGCTGGCGAAGTATCATGCCTTCTACGAGGCCGCTGCCGACTACGCCCGCTCGAAGCGCTCCGGCCTGACGGTTGGCTTCAAGGCCACCCACGGCGGCCTCACCGGCGCGTCGAAAACGGACATGAAGACGATGAACCAGCACAGCGACGCGGTGCTCGCCACCTACTACCCGCTGAACGCGGACTTCACCGTGAAGGCCACCACCGCGGTCGATGCCGATTTCGACGCTATCGTCGCGGAGTACCCGGGAAAGACGATATACTTCCTGGAGGCGGGCTATCCGGGTAGCGCCACGTGCGGAAGCTCCGACGACGCGCAGGCCGATTTTATAGTGAAAGTCTTCAGCGCGTGGGACCGGCATGCCGGGAGCATCGGGGCTGTCACCTTCGCCTGGCTCACCGACCTCTCTGAAACGAAGGCTCAGGAATACGTAACGTACTACGGCATGTCGGGCGATCCGAACGAGACGCGTTTCAAGGAGTACCTGCGCTCGCTGGGACTCCGCACGTACCCGGGCGCGGGTGCGGACAAGAAGGCCTTCACCACGCTGAAATCGGAAGCCGCGGCCCGCGGCTGGTGACGATTCCCGCCATTAAATCGTATTTGACTTCCTTGATCATCCCTCGAAAAATGATCTCATACCATGTTCCGACGAACGATCCCTCTCCTGGCGCTTATCGCCCTCGCTCTTTCCTCGACGATCCTCCACGCGGAGACGGGTTCCCGCGCCCTGGGCGTTGCCGGTGACCGCCTGGAGTACCGCTGGGGCGATTCCCCCGCGGACGGCCGCGGCTCCTTTTCCTGGATGACGGGCGATTCCGCGGCCTGGCAACAGTTCACCCTTCCCGGAGAACCGCCCGGCCGCGATGCGCGCACCAACCTCTGGGTCCGCGTGAAGATTCCCGACTGCGTCTACCCCACCCCGGCGCTGATGACATCGGGCGTCCACCAGGCGTTCGAGGTCTACCTCGACGGCAGGGCGATATACAGGTTCGGCGAGCTCGATTCCTCCGGCAAGGCAGCGTTTCCCGGCTACCGGTGGCACCATATCATCCCCCTTCCCGGCGACTGCGGCGGCAAATTCGTATACTTCCGCGTATACTCAAAATTCCTGAACATCGGCTTTTCATCGCTCGCCCTCGGCAACAGGACCGATCTCGTCGTTTCCATCGTCCAGCGCGACATCCACAAGTTCAGCCTGGGAGTCATCATCGCGATCACCGGCATCGTGGCGCTGGTGTTCTTCCTTTCCCGGAGGAAAAAGTTCATCGGCCAGGTGCCGGTCAACGAACAGATATACCTGTACTTTTCCATTTTCACCGTGGCCATCGGCGTCGCCATCGCCGCAGACACGGCGCTGAAGGAGCTCATCTGGGACGCTCCCATGGCGTGGATCCACGTGCGCATGGCGTGCATGTGCCTTTTCGGCGTGGGCCTCGCGGGATTCATCATCCAGATAGACGAGATCCGCTACCGATTCCTCCTGCGCGGCCTGTTCTTCCTGTACGTCGCGTATACGTTCGCGGCGTTCCTCCTCGTCGCCGCCGGCCTCATCGGGGTGATGTCGCTCATCCTGCCGTACAATCTGCTGATACTGGTCTCCATCCCGATAATGCTCTTCTGCATCGCGGCGACTTCCTTCCGGGGCAACAGGGACGCGACCATATTCACGACCGGGTTCGTCATCCTGATCGCCGTCGGCGTGAGGGACGCCCTGATGGACATGGGCATGCTGCCCCGGGGCGAGTTCATCCACCACTGGGGAATACTGGTATTCATCGTGTCGCTGGGCATCATCCTTGCCCGGCGCTTTTCCGACACCTACACGCGATTCTACGAGTACCAGCAGAACCTGGAGCTGGCGCGCAACATCCAGCGGTCCAATCTTCCGCGGCAGGTGCCCGGCGTGGAGCGCCTGCGCATCTCGGCGAAGTACATCCCCATGCAGAGGGTGGGCGGCGACTTCTACGGTTTCCACGCCGTCGATTCGAAGCGCATGGGCGTGCTCCTCACCGACGTATCCGGGCACGGGATTCCCTCGGCCATGATATCGTCGATGATCAGGTTGAGTTTCGACCTCGCGGCGGAACACGCGCACGATCCCTCCAGACTGCTCGAAGCGCTCAATGCGATGCTTATTGAAAAGATCGAGAAGAACTTCATCACCGCCTCCTACTGCTACCTCGATCTCGAGCAGATGAAGCTCTGCAGCGGAAACGCGGGTCATCCTTCTCTTTACATCTGGAATAACGACGGCGGACGGCTGGTTGAAATAAGGCCGAGGGGGATGTTCCTCGGCCGCTTCACGGACATCCAGTGCGTCACCGAGGAGACCGATATCCGCCCCGGGGACAAGATCGTCATCTACACCGACGGGATCACCGAGGCAATGAACAGGCGGGGAGAGCTTTTCGGAGAAAAGTCACTGGAAGACTTCATTCGTGGCTGGCACGGCCTCCCCGCGGAGGAGTTCATCGCCCGCCTGCTGGACCACGTGCGCGCGTGGTCGGGACGGAGCGATGATGGATTCGACGATGATCTCACCATCATCGTCATCGACGTGCTCTGACGCGCGTCACTGGATGTTCTTCATCGCGGGGGGGACCTGCGGCATCCTTATCTCGCCATTCACCGACTCGTATTTGCGGATATTGTCCTGGAGCGCCATGAGCAGGCGCTTGGCGTGCGACGGCGTCAGGATGATGCGCGATATCAGCTTGCCGAAGCCGGGAGGCGGCGTGGGGTTGATGAACAGGAAGTCCACGATGAACTCCTCCGGCGAGTGGGCGATGTTCGCGAAGTTCGCGAAATGCCCGGTGGCATCCTTGTCCTCCACCTTGATCTCAATCTTCATTTCCTTCATCGGCTGGTCCATAGCGGCTCCTTTGGTTAGTTATGATGATTGCAGTGGTAATTGCGTGATAACGGTACATCACCCGCGGGTTTCGTCATCATCCCCCTCCCTTGAGGGGAGGGTGATAGTATTCATCCTGGATCGGTACTAGAACCGCGTTCCCGCGAAGAATTCCATGTTGAATATCATCAGCTCCGCGGTCAGGTCACCCATCCCTCCGGACACGATATCGTAAATGACGATGGCCCCCGCGAAATAATTCTCGCCGTTGTAGCCCAGGGCGGATTTCACGCTGGACCTTATCATCGTGTTGTAGCCGGATTTTTCCCCCGACGCGACATCCATCCGCTGGTACACGAGGCCGCCGCCTATGAACGCGCCAAGCGTGAGATACAGTCCTTCATACACGAACGTGTATCCGTATCCCGGGCTCGCGGCGGCGCTGTAAAACCTTCCCCCGCTGAACCCGGCATACCCGCCGCCGTCGACGGCGGCGGGCACCAGCGGCCCGTCGCTTTCTATGTCGAATCGCATGACCGAAACCATGAACATAAGGGAGCCACCGCTGCGCAGCTGCCGCTCGGTCTGGCTGAACGCCGCTATCAGGGAAAAATCTCCCGAAAACACGTAATAGGCGTTCGCTCCCAGGGACGAAAGCGTGAGGTCGGGCCGTATCGTTTCCGGGTCTCCCTCGTGCAGGCCGAACTCCCCGGGATTGCTGAGGTAACAGCCCCGGTAGCGCTGGTAAAACAGGTCTATGCCGTACTGCTTTCCATACAGGAACATCGACAGATTTTCGTACGTGCTTTTACCGTATTTCTCCACTTCGCTGTCGTCGGCAGGCGCGTCGTTCACGAAGGAAATGCCAATCCCGTTCCAGCTGATGCCTATCCCATAGTAACCGCCCGCGTCCGGATTCGGCTGGTAGCTCACCCTCTCGGAAGAGGGCGTGTACGTTGTGACGAGGTCCATCGTGATCGTGGTCATTCCGGTAAACGCCCTGATATGAATCCTGTCATTGAATGTCTGTATGTTGTCCGAATCCTGCGCAACGAGCGGCAAAGGCAGAATACCAACTGCAATCAGTATCATCAATGTGAATAATCGACTCTTCATCCTCACTCCCGGTTGGACCTGTAACGGACAAAGTAGTGTATATCCCCGCGATAATCAAGCTTTTCAGCATGAAGCCTTGATCCCATGGCGGAAAAATTTTCTTGCGCGGCTAACTCCGTGATGATACGCTCCGTGCATCATGAACGACCCGGCCATCATCCTCCGCCTCGCCTGGCGCAACGTCTGGCGGAACACGCGGCGCACCGTGCTCACGCTCCTCACCATCGTGGTGGGCTGCGGGATGATCATCCTCATGAACGCCATCGCCAAGGGCGGACACGACCGGATGATAGAGGATGCCGTGTCGATGGGAACCGGGCACATCCAGGTGCACGAGAAGGGCTTCTGGGACAACCAGACCATCGACTACGCCTTCGTCCCGCCGCGCGCGCTCATCGACGCGCTCGACAGGAACTCTGCCGTGGGCGCATACGCCATGCGCATGCAGGCGGGGGCGCTCCTCTCGTCACCGGCAAACACGGCGGGGACCCTCATCCAGGGCGTTGATCCCGTGAAAGAGCGCCTCGTATCGAACATCCATGAAAAGGTACTCCCCGGCGGTCGGTTCCTCGAGGAGGGCGATACCGCCAGCGCGGTGCTCGGGGAGAAGCTCGCGAAGAACCTGGGCGTGAAAGTCGGCGACAAGGTGGCCTTCATCTCGCAGGGCTTCGACGGCTCGATAGCCGCCGAGCGCCTCACGGTGGCGGGGCTTTTCCGCACCGGGACGCCGGACATCGACAGGGGTCTCGCGCTGATGCCGCTCGGTTTCGCCGACACCGCTTTTTCCATGATGGGCTACGTGCACGCGATCGCGGTGAAGCTCCGCGAGCCCGCGGCGATGCGCGGCGTGATCGCCGAGCTTGAGCGGGCGGAGATCGGGACGCCCGTGGAGGTGATGGGCTGGGACGCGCTCATGCCGGTGCTGGTGCAGTTCATCGCCATGGACGACGTGAGCGCCTGGATCTTCGACTTCATCCTCCTCATGCTGGTGGCCTTCGGGATACTGAACACCATCCAGATGTCGGTGTTCGAGCGCACGCGCGAGTTCGGCATCATGCTCTCGATAGGGACCAGGCCCTCGCAGGTGGTGGCGATGGTGCTCGCGGAATCGGCCATCATCTCCGTCATGGGTGTGGCGCTGGGCGTTCTGCTGGGGTACGCGTCCAGCTGGTACTTTTTCGTGAATCCGATAGACTACTCCGGTTACGCCCAGGAGCTCTCGGTCTGGGGGCTGTCGACCACGATATATCCCGCCGACGCCACCTGGCTCAACGCGACCGTAACCGCGGGTTTCACGTTCCTTTTCGCGATGATATTTTCGATATTTCCCGCCCGGCGCGCGTCGAGGCTCAGGCCCGTCGAGGCGATACGGCAGTTGTGACATGCATCATGAAAGCGCGCAAGCGTTTGCGCGCCTGCGGAGGGCACCACGATATCCATGAAGCCACATGAAAGCGCGCAAGCGCTTGCGCGCCTGCTGGTGAAGATGGCGTGGCGCAACGTCTGGCGGAACAGGCGGCGCTCACTGGTGGTCATCTCTTCCATCGGCTTCGGCATCTTCGCCATGGTCCTCTCCATGGGCATCATGAACGGATTCAACGTCCAGATGGTGGAGAACACCATCGGCACGTCACTGGGGCACATCGCCGTCCACCGGAAGGGCTGGCAGGACGACATGAAGCTCTCTCTCGGCTTTGTCCCGTCGGATAAAATCTTTTCCGCACTGAAGGCAAATCCCCGCGTCATCGGCTACGCGCCGCGCGTCAAGACCGACGGCATCGTCCGCTCCAGCGAAACCTCGCAGCAGGTGCTGGTGACCGGGATCGATCCGGTGAAGGAGAAAGGCGCGTCGCAGATATTCGCGTACATGCTGGACGAGGGCGGCAGCCGTTTCTTCACGCCCGCCGACCACGGCGCCATCATCATCTCGAAGCTCCTCGCGGAAAAGCTGGACATCCTTCCCGGCGACAAGATGGTGCTGATGCTTCAGGACAAAAGCCGCGCCATCGCGGGCGTGGGCCTGCGCGTGGCGGGGCTCTACCGCACACCCATAGACGTCTTCGACAAGTTCACCGTCTTCGTGCCGCTGCGGAAACTTCAGGAGATCACCGGCCTCGGCGGCGCCGTCTCGGAGTTGACCGTTCGCCTGGAGAACAGCCGCGACGTCGATGCGGTAAAACGCGGTCTCGTGCGCGCGGCGGGCGACCACGGGCTGGAGATACTCACCTGGAAGGAGATGGACCCAAACCTGGTGCGGGCCGTGAAGCTCTTCGACCAGATGATGTACATCTTCTTCGCCATCATCTTCATCACGGTGATCTTCTCCGTGGCCAACACGCTCATCATGGCCATCATGGAGCGGTTCCACGAGATAGGGGTGATGAAGTCCATCGGCACGCGGCCGTCGTGGATTTTCTCCCTCATCATGATCGAGGCGTGCTTCCTGGGCGCGGTGGGCCTCGCCGCGGGCGCCGCCGCCGGCATCGTCGCCACGGGACTGCTGGCCCACACGGGAATCGACTTTTCGTTCTACGTGGAATCGATGCGGACCTGGGGCACCGGGAGCGTCATCTATCCCGCGGTGAAGGCGCTCGACATGGTCATGGCCGGGGTGATAGTCCTCGCCACCACGATCATCGCCGCGCTCTACCCGGCAGTGAAGGCAGCGCGCATCAGGCCGCTCGAGGCACTGCATTACATCTGACGACCGTGACCGGAAACACGCCCGCTTCTTTCATCATATCAAAAATCAATTGACATAAATATTTTTTGACGATACCATTCGCTCCATTATATCGACATGTCGTTCAGCGTTTGTACGTATCGGTCATGGTGAGCGGAGTCGAACCATGACCCGTCCGGTACTGTTCCACCTGGATGTGCCGGTTCACACATGCACTCAGGGGAACTCATTCAACACATCTGATCAACTGGAGGGAAAAGCATGAAAAATATCAGCATGATGATATGTGCTGCGATATTGGTGTGCGCCGCGCTCCCGGCATTCGCGTCCGGCACCGGCGAGAACATGGGCGGGCTGATGACTGTGGTGGCCGAGGGCCCCTACGACGTGGGACGCAACCCCGCCCTCCTGCCGCTCATGCGGAAAGACAGGGCGATAGGGTTCGACATCTCGGCGCAGGCCTACAGCACCTTCAGTTCCACTGGGTCACTGGGAGCGACATTCACACCGCCACCAACAGTTGATCTCACCAGCTCTTCTCTCGAATATGGAGATCCCAACACACAGAAAATTGCCGGTGCCATTGCCTTCGCGATAAAAGTAACAGATGCAATTACCGTTGGTATTGGTATTCTGCAGCAGTTGCAGAAGGACATGCCTGGAATGAACATGAGATTAACTACCAACCTACCATCAACTCTTTCTTCTTCATCCGATTCCGAATCGCTCTCCTCGGAAACCGATCTGTTCGCATCGGCGGGGATGCGCCTCATGGGAAACCTCAATCTCGGTATTCAACTCGACGGCAAGAGCAAATATTCCAGCGAGCGCGAATCGTCAGTCGCATATTCAGGTGGAAATCTCGATGAAACCGGCAGTAAAATCAATGAACTGCGCGATATTCAAGCTACTGTCGCACTCGGCCTTCTTTATCATACCGATGCCATGCAAATTGGTTTCATGGTGAACTCCGGCACCTTCAACTGGCACCGGCAGTCGTATTCCGAAAATAAATCCGAAAAATTATCAGATCCTCCAAACGCCACCGGCTATAATGTAAGCGCCTCCACCTCATGGGAGGGGCGCTACACCGATGGGCCGTCCCTGGTGCTCGGCGGTCACTACCGACTGACTCAGGTCATGTCCGTCGGAGCGGAAGCGGGGTACCTCTTCTCCCGGAGCTATGATGTCCCCGCGATATCCATGGCTGATACTACACTTGAGGAGATCGACTCAGAGCGCGAGGTGGAGCGCGTCTACTTCGCCGGCGGTGGTGCGAGCTTCCTGATCGCTGATGGAATGACCCTTGCCTTCGGCGGAAGGTTCCTGAATTACAAGCTCAACCAGGCGGAGAAGAACTCGAAAAAAACCAGCGATGTGGAAATGGAGATGAAGCTCCTGCGCATCGTCCTCGGGCTCGACTGGAAGGTAAACGAGAACATGAACCTGGTGGTATTTGGCGCCATGGACCGCACGGTTGCGGAACTCGGCATGAGTTCGGCAGAGACTGCGATGAGCATGAATCTCTCACTGGAGAACACAACCACCGCCTACTCGGTGGGCTTCGGGGTGACGCAGTATTTTTAGTTGTCACAATGTCTATTGCGGATAGAATGCCTGTGTACACCATTGATACACGGGAGATGACATCATGAAAAGAACAATTCTATCCGCCGTCATCGCGCTGTGCGCGGTCATCATTTTCATCCCCGCCCCTTCAGGCGCAATGTCCCTGGGCGTCGGCGCCACGACATGGTACGCCTGGTGGCAGCCGGCGTGGGCGGAAGGGGAAAGCACCGGTGTAGGCCCCGGGAGCTTCGACTGGGAAATCGACCCCGCTTTCATGGGAGGCCCGCTGCTCATTCTCGGATTTCCCGGCGGGTTTTCCCTATCGTCGGTCATGTACATAGGTAAATACGAATCCTCGGCGGCACTATCCGCTTTGGGCGAAAGCTGGCATCGCGAGATACTCAAGTACGATATCGACACCACCCTGTCCTACCGGGTTACACAAATGATCAGCGTTTTCGCCGGCGCCAAGGTACTCGGGTTCCGTTTCGACGAAACGATGGAAACCGGTTTTGGTAACATGAATTCAGAATCGAGTTTCGACGGTTACGGACCGGGAATCGGTGCAAGCATAACCATGCCGGTTTCAAATTCCTTTTTCATTTCGGCTGGCCTTTCATTCCTGTACACCCTGAACAGTTATAAGGCCAATGATCCTTTCGGCCTGTCGTTATCCACAGACGTGACGGGATACGGATGCAACACAACATTGTCCCTGCTGTACAACCTCGCAGATTACAATACCGTGATTTCCACCGGATTCAGATACCAGTTCATTACATTTTCCCAGGAAGAATCCGTACCCGGGTTTTTCGATTACGACGGCAGGAAGGACCATTTTTACGGTGTGACTGTATCGGTCATCTACACCTTCAACCTGTAATTCACCGGCAGCACTCCCCGTGCTTCCCGTTGACGCCGCACAGGAGCTCCTTTTCCACCTGGATGGTGGTGTGCCGGATGCCGAAGCGCTCGTCCAGCATCCCGTTGATGCGGCCGATGATCCCGTCGGTGTCTGCGCCGGGCTTTTCGACGCAGATATGGCAAGAGAGGAACACCTCGGTGGAGCTCACCGACCATATATGCAGGCCGTGAACGCTCCCTACGCCGTTCACGCCGAGTATGCCGCCGAGCACCGCTTCTGAATCGAGCCCCCTCGGCGCACCCTGCATGAAGATGCGCATCGCCTCCCGGATGACGCCCGCCGAGCTCCAGGCGATCATCGCGACGATAAGCAGGCTCACCGCCAGGTCGAGGACCGGCGCGTGCCAGAAGAGCATCGCCACGCCAACGAGCACCACCGCGACGGACGACAGCGCGTCGTACAGGAGGTGGAGGAACGCGGCCTTCATGTTGAGGCTGGAGTCTTTCTTCCCGTGGAGCACCATCATCGACACGACGTTTCCGGCGAGACCCACCAGGGCGACCGGAATGAGAATCCAGGGATTGATCTCGACAGGATTCATGTAGCGCTGTACCGCTTCATACACGATGTACCCGCCGATGGCCACCAGGCTGAGCGCGTTCACGAGCGCGATCGCCACCTCGAAGCGTTTGAGGCCAAAGGTGTAGACCGGCCCCGGCTTCGCGCGCGAGACCCGCTCCCCGGCGTAACCGAGGATGAGCGAAAGCACGTCCGAGAGGTTATGCCCCGCGTCGGAAAGCAGCGCGAGGCTCCCGGAGAGGATCCCCCCGACGAACTCGGTGACGGTGATTATTATGTTGAAGACGATGGTGAACGCCAGGCGCGCCTGGTTGGACATGCCGGAGCCGTGATGATGCAAGTGATGATTGTGGTCGTGATGATGATTATTATCGTGCATGGCTTATGAGTAACATCCACCCCGTACCCTAATCGCGCAACAAGATTATTCTATCGCACTGGCACGGGAGATACAAAAATATCGCAATCCTACGTGAATATCATTATATTTCCTGCGTACCGTTCGCGTTAGCACTGATGTTTTGAGGTAAATCAATGACAGGTTTTTTCCAGTTATGCAAGAAATATTTCCCTACCGCCCCCGGACTCATCGCCAGTGTATTGCTGCTTTCTGCATGCGGCAGTCCGCCCGTTCTCACCTGGGAGGAGATACCGATTCCTAAAATCGATGGCGCGCGAAGCAACCTCTCGCTCGGCGCCATCCGGTTCATCAACGGCAATTTTTTCGCTGTCGGAGGCTTCATGATACTGTCTTCCCCCGACGGAAAGGACTGGTCGCTCCGTCACAAGGGAAAGAATGGACTGTCGGGCATCGCCCACGGAAGCGGGGCCTTCGTCGCCGTGGGCAGCGACTCCACCGGGTCAGGAGGCTCTGTCCTCACGTCGGCAGACGGATCGGAATGGGAAAGCACACCCCTCCCGGGGACGAAGTGGCTTGGCGCGGTGACGTACGGAAACGGGAGGTTCGTCGCCGTCGGGTACGACACGACAGTGCTGGTATCGACCGACGGGAAGTCGTGGTCTCCGCGAAAGGACGGTCTCCCGCGGCTCGGCACCCTCTACGACGTGGAGTTCGGCAACGGGCTCTTCGTCGCAACGGGGCAGTCGGGGACGATTCTCACCTCGCCCGACGGTTTCGTCTGGACGCAGCGGACCAGCGACACGCGCCGCGAGCTTTACGGGATCGCCTACGGGGAGGGACGATTCGTAGCGGTATCAAACGACTTCTGGTGCTCCGACGTCAGGGCCTTCGTTTCGCGCGACGGGATTTCCTGGGAGGCCGAGGATACGGACAGCGATGAGGACCTCCGCGGCATATGTTTCGGAGGCGGCGTGTTCATGGCTGTGGGGGGAAATTACCGGAGCGGCGGCAGGGGCAATATCGACATCACGCAGGTTGACGACAAGGGCTGCATGATCGTGTCGTCGCGCAACGGCAGGGACTGGCGGGTGAACGGATGCCCGTTTGGGCGCCAGCTGCATGGCGTCGCCTTCGGAAACAATCGTTTCGTCGCGGTGGGCAACTGCATCATCCTCCGCTCATCGCCGCTGCGCTGACGCGGCGCTATTCCGAAATCTTCGAGAAATCCAGAAGGCTCGCGAACGGGCGGAGTATCCCCTCCAGCAGCGCGAGCCTGTTGTCCCGGACCGCCGTATCGTCGGCCATCACCATCACCTTGTCGAAGAACGCGTCGATGATCGACTTCCCGCCGATCAAAAGCTCGAAGAGCTCGATGTAGCGGTTCTTCGCGATAAGCCCGTCTATCTCACCCCTCTTCGAGTCGAAGAAGCCGAAGAGATCCTTCTCCGCCTGCTCCACCAGGCGGTCCTTCGAAAAGGAGAGCGCGTGGCCAGCATTCTTCTGGCGGAACGCCGAGTAGATGTTGTTCATCCGCTTGAATGAGAGGAGCATCTGCGTGAAATTCTCGTTTTTCCGGAATTCATTGATGCTCTTTGCGCGGCGGAAAAGCTCCAGGTAATCGTGGAAGCCTATGGAAAGGCAGGCGTCGATCTCATCGTAGCGCATGCCCCTGTCGGTGAAGATGGTCTTCGCCCTGGCCGACACGAACTCCAGGATTTTCTCCACGAGGGCGGCGCCGTCCTTGTACTGCGGGGCTACCTTCTTCAGCACGACGTCCAGCTTCAGGCTGAGGCCCGCTTCGATGAGCATCTCCACCGCGGCGTTCGCCTGCCGGCGCAGCGCGTACGGGTCCGCAGATCCCTTGGGTATGTTCCCCACCGAGAAGGAGCCGAAGATGTTGTCGATCTTCTCCGACACGGAGACTATCGTCCCCACGACGCCCTTCGGCAGCACGTCGCCACTGAAGCGCGGCCGGTACTGGTCATCGATCGCGTCGGCCACCTCGGGGTCCTCGCCGTCGAGCTGCGCGTAGACGCGGCCGATCTTCCCCTGCAGCGAGCTGAACTCGAATACCATCGCGGTGTTCAGGTCCGCCTTGCCGAGCAGGATGGCCCTTTTTATTTTGTCCGATATTTTCTTCTCGACGGAAAGCTCTCCGCAGATGGCGTCGGCCACCACGATGACGCGCTCCACCTTCTGGTAGATGGTGCCCAGCTCCTTGTGGAAGAGGACGTTCTTCAGCGACTCGACAAAGCCCTCGAGCTTCTGCTTGCGGTCCTCGTTGAAGAAGAAGCTCCCGTCGTTGAACCGCGCCGTGATGACGCGCTCGTTGCCCGCCTTCACGTGCGG
>JAGODF010000050.1 GCA_017998375.1 Spirochaetota bacterium | reverse complement strand
GGCGGACATCCTCATCATCAAGAACCGGTATCCGGCGGCGCAGGTGGTGCTGGTGGACGAGTCGAGCGAGACCATCACGGTCCGCTCTGCGGAGGAGGCGGCGGAGATCTCCGACACGCGGCGGGCCACCGACATCGCGAGGGAAATCAACATCAACATGATGTCGAACAACCCGGTGTTCCTCGCGCGGCTCCACCTCCGGGAACTCAACTTCTCCAAGGTGAACCAGCTCCTGTTCGACTTCGACCTGCCCGATTCCGACGCCGAGTACATCATGAGCTTTCTCGAGACCATGATCAAGCGCGCCGAGGACAAGGAGGAGCTGGCGAAGAACCTGGGCAAGATCGAATCGCTCCGGAACGCCTTCCTTTTTTATAGACACCTCCTGGGGCGCCACGACGAGGACATCAGGCTGATGATAGACACGGCCCGGGACCGCACCGACGTGGCGTCGTACAGGACGCTCATCGCCAAGATCAAGATCCTTTTCCCCGAGCAGGCGGACCAGCTCCAGTTCACCGACTACGAGAACCTGCTGTACGAGCGCAACGAAAACCTCCAGGAATAGGCCGCTTCCGGCCGCGCAGTGCGCCATCATACCGTTCCGGAGGACCTCCATGATAAGGACATGTTGCATCGTCATCGCGCTTGCCGCAACCGCCGCCGGGGACGTCAGGGGGGGCGATATCGCGCTCTACTTCAGCAGGCCCGGCGCGGCGAACTATCATCCATCGCCCGAGGACGGGCTTGCCGCGCTCATTGATTCGGCGAGGGAGAGCTTTCGCGGCGCCTTCTACGAGATCTCGTCGCCGAGGATCGCCGGGCGCCTCATGGCCGCGAAGCGGCGCGGCGTGGATGTGCGCCTGGTCCTGGAGCGCGACACGCGGGGCCCGGTGATAGAGGAGCTGGAGCGCGCAGGAATTCCCGTGGTGAGCGACGACGGCCCCGGCCTCATGCACAACAAGTTTGCCGTGGTGGACGGCGTGACCGTCTGGACCGGTTCGTACAACGCGACGCCCAACGGCGCCGGCGCAAACGACAACAACGCGCTTCTGCTGCGCTCGCCGGAGCTCGCGGCGCTCTACCTGCGGGAGTTTAGCGAGATGTTCGAGGACGGCGTCTTCGGCAACCGGCGCGGGGGAAGGCCCTTCTCGGGGCCGGTCCTCCGCCGCCGCGCCAGCGTCGGGGGCGCGGCCATCCGCGCGTATTTCGCCCCGGAGGACCGGGTGGAGCGGGTCATCGCCCGCTTGCTGCGCGGCGCCCGCTCCGATGTCCGCTTCCTCGCCTTCACCTTCACGAGCAACCGCCTGGCCGACGAGATGCTCGCCCTGCGGAGGCGCGGGGTGACGGTGTCCGGGGTCTTCGAGCGCGGCGGCGCGCTCACCGAATTCTCCGAGTACATGAAGCTCCGGGTGGAGGGCGTGGACGCGCGCCTGGACTCGAGCCCGGGGCTGATGCACCACAAGGTCATCATCATCGACGGGCGGATCGTCATCACGGGATCGTTCAACTTCACGCGCGGGGCCGACATGTCGAACGACGAGAACGTCCTGGTGATCGAAAGCGGCGAGGTGGCGCGCGAGTATCTCAGGGAGTTCGCGCGCCTTCACGGCGCGGCGTCAGTCCGCTGAGGGCTTCTTTTTTCGGCGCGCCCAGAGCCGGTAGACGAGCCAGGCCAATAGGGCGGCGCCCATCACGGAGAAGGCGGCGATGTTGTAGCGCGCGAAGAGCAGGCCCGCCCGTTCGCGGACTGTGGCCCAGTTGTTCCCCAGGGAGTATCCCGCCTGTATCCAGAGGTAGTTCCAGAGGGCGGCGCTCGCCAGCGCGTAGAGAAACACCTTCAGCGGCGGTATGCGCGAAATGCCCGATACCAGCGATATCACGGAGCGAATGCCGGGGAGAAAGCGGTTCGCCAGCACCGCGTAGTGCCCGTAGCGCGCGAAGCGCCGCTCCGCCTCGGCGATGCTCGCCGCCGACAGGTGGCGGTAGTCTCGGTTCATGAAGTGCTCGCGCCCCAGGAACCGCCCGAAATAGTAGAGCAGCATGAAGCCGATGACGCTGCCCAGCGTGGTGAGGACGAAGCCTGCGGTGAAATCGAGCCTGCCGCGCCCCACCAGGAACGCCCCCAGGGCGGTGATGGTATCGCCCGGGATGGGCGGGAAGAGGTTCTCGACGACGGCGCTGACGAACAGGAACAGATACAGCGCGTACTGATGCGAGTCCAGCATCCTTTCTATGAGCGAGTTTACCAGTTCTGCCATGAAGCGCCGTTAAAAAAAGTCTTGAAATAATCCGGAGATGGTGCCATATTCAGATAGTCTGTCCGCCGGCGCCCGGTAATATCAAGCATATTTTCCGCGCCGGGCGGCGGTGCCCTTGGCGGCCATTACGAAATAACGGAGAAAGCGGATGGGGAAGATGCGGATTGCGGCCATCGCGTGCGCTGCGCTAATTGCCGCGTGGAGCGTGAGGTGCACCACGACGGGGGAGCGCGCCGCGGCGGTGGACGACAACGAGAAGTTCCTCCAGGCGGAGAAGGGCGACGGCGAGCTTTTCCGCGTGCTCTACACGTCCGACAGGTACGTGGTGAAGCAGATGTGGGGCGCCGATTCCATACAGCGCTCGGCCGATCCGGGCGGCGACACCTACATGTGCAACGAGCTGAAAAAGCACGACAAGTTCAACGAGACCCGGGAGTCGGTGATGTCGGTCTGGCTCTATCCCGATTCCGGCAGCCTGATGAAGATCCGCCCCAAGACGCCCACCTTCCTCTTCGAGATCGACAGGACGCTCCTGGAGGACGTGCAGCGCTGGAGCTTCAAGTTCCCCAAAAAGTTCGTCACCCCCACGCGGTTCGAGATAAAATACCGGGTGGTCCTGCGCAAGACTCTTTCCGACCAGGAGATAATGAAGGAGCTTCGGGAAAAGCTCCAGGAAAAGAGCTAGGAAAGGGCAGGGCCGATACAAAAACCCCGCGGAACCGAACCGCGGGGTTTTTCATTTCCGGGTTGATGGCGCCGGTCAGAGCGACGTGGTGTTGATGATGAACCGCACGGAGTTCTCGTCCAGCAGGAGCTTTTTCGATATCTCCCCCGAGGTCCATCCCTTGCCCGAGAGCTCCCTTACCACCTTGATGGTCCCCTCGCTCAGGTTCTTTCCCATGGGGATGTCGCCCTTCACCTGCTTCGATATGGGGCTGTTGGTGTCCACTGCCTTCAGGAAGTCGGCGAGCTGCTTCATCTTCCGGTCGGTCTGGTCGAACATGTCCCGGAGTCGGGTGTCCGTGGTGTCCACTTCCTTGCGCATGGATTCCAGCTTCGTGAACATGGCGTGGATCTGGTCGATCTTCCGCTCGATGTGCTCCGAAAGCCCCTCGAGCTCTCCGAACTTGTCCTTCACTTCCGTGATCTCCTGCTCGCGCGTCTTCAGCATGAGCGTCTTTTCCTCGACCGACTGCAGGTAGGCGAGCATCTTCTCGTTCTTCTTCTCCGAGCGCTCCATGCTCTTCTGGAACGCCTTGACCCTGGAGTCGATGGAGTTGATGGCCAGCTCCGTCCGGGTGACGGATTCCAGGTTCTTCACGATGCTGTCCTCGTACTCGTGGAGCTCGTGGATGCGCGCGTCCAGGTCCCGGTATCCCTCGGCCAGGGCGTCGATCCTCGCGTTCACCTGGTCTACGCGGGCAATCTTGTCCTCCAGCGTGTCTACCTTGCCGAATACCGTGTCCGTGAGCCCCAGGAGCGCCTGTATCTCCCCCTCGAAGCCGCGGACCTTTTCCCGGCGCGATTCGAAGACCTTGATCTCCTTCTCGACGGCGCGCCGGATCTCCTTGAACTTCTGGACGTCCTCCATGAACTGCTCCATGGCGCGGGACTCCTCCTTCGCCTGGCGCATGATCTCGCTGTAGTCCTGCACCGATGTCTCCACCTTGCGGACCATTTCGTCAGTGCGGGCGAAGATGTTCTGGCTCTCTTCGTAGCGCACTATCTCGTTGCGGATGTCGGCGAGGCGCTCCTCCATGGATGTGAACTCCATCTTCGTCTTCTCCATGCGGCTTTCCATGGACGAGGCGAGCTGTGCCTCCATGTGGGTGAGCTTCTCCTGCATCGACTGGTATTTTTCCCCGAATTCGTCGATCTTCGCCATGACCTCCTCGGCCTCGCGCCGCGTTGCCTTGACGATGTCGTCCTTCTTGGAGATGGCGTGGATGCTCAGGTTGTCTATCTCCGTCCGCACCTTGTTGACCTCCTCCTCGAAGGAGTGGATCAGCTTCGACTTGGACTGGTCTATGTTGTCCTCCACGCTCTTCAGCTTCGAGTGGACCTTCGCGATATCGGTGTCCATCTTCTCGAGGAACGAATCTTTCACCGTCGCGAACTCCTGGACGGAAGCCGCGATGGCTGATTTCATTTCCTCGGACTTCGCCTTGATCTCGGCGAAGACGGTGTTCTCCATGTCGGCAAGCGTCTCGTTCAGGGTGCCCACCTGCCCGGTGATACCGGTGATCCGCTTGTCCACGGTCTCTATCCGGCCCTCCACCGATCCCGCCACCTTGTTCAGGGATTCCACCTTGAGGCGCATGGTGTCCAGGACGGCATCGCCCGTTTCCGCGACGCCCCGCTCCATTTCCGAGAGGGTATCGGCAAAGCGCTGGGTGAGCTGGTCGATCTTGCTGCCGGTGGTCTCCAGGAGCCGGTCCTCCTTTTCCCGGATCGATTCCTTGATGCGGTTCACCTGGACGGCGATCTCCTCGGAGAGCTCCTTGGAGCGCTCGCGCACCTTGTCGCTGAACGCGCCCACCAGGGACGCGCTTTCGCGCTCCACGCGCGTCAGGTTCTCCGTGAGATAGGTGACCTTCTTGGAGAAGTCGTCGAAGTCGGAGCGGGAGGCGGCGATGAACTCTATCTGTCTGTTCACGTCGCGGGCCGCGGCGGATATCACCTTTAAATCGTCTTCCACCTTGCCCAGGTTCGCCTTCTCGACGTGGAGGCCCTTGAGCCTGTTCTCGATTTCCTGGATTGAGTCCTTCATTCCCGCGCTCAGGGCCGTCCCGCGCTTGATCAGGATGTCCATCTCGATGGTGGCGTCGCCGTAGCGGCGCTGCTCCTTCTCGGCGATCTTGCGGAAGTCGGCCGAGGCCTTGTCGGCGAACCGCTTGAGCTTGATCATCCGGAGGTTGGACCTGTCGAGGCGCCGGAACAGGAACATCAGGAATACGCAGGAAACCAGGGTTACTATGTTCAGTATCATGCCCGCACTCCGCTTATCATCTGTTGGGCCCGGCGCGAAGCCCCGGTGGACCCGGCGCGCGGGCACGTGCCGCCATGCGACCCGTATAAATATTACTAATTGTTAAGGGGATACTATATACCATATTATGCATTAATGATATTACTTGTCAAACATATTTTATGTCACATAGAAATATGTCACATTATAGGCCCCGGGCGCCGCGTGACACCGGCGGGAGGGGCAGAACATGCCCGCGGGCTGAAAAATCCTTGAAGAATAGCGCCGGGAGCTTTCATCATGCCGTCGTCGCATCCTTGAGTAAATAGGGGAAAAGTGAAGGGGAGCGGGTACGCCATGAGGGGAACGGGATTGCTCTGTTGTGTGTGCGCGGCGGTGGTATTCCTGCATGCTGGTGAGCTCTGGGCCATTACGTTCTACACCGCCGTGGGTTCGGGTGTCACCTACCGCGACGCGTTTCACGGCGATCCTCCCTATCACACCGGTTTTCTTTCCCCCGTCCTGGAGGGCGGGCTTCTCACGAGGTCCAGGGACCTGGCGGGCTTCCACGTGCGCTTCCTACTGGACCCCGCGGACACTTCGCATGTATCATCCTACTACATCAGCGGGAAGAGGTACTTCTTCCTGGTACCCAGGACTTTTTTCATGGGCCTGAGCGCCGGCGTTCACATCGAGAGGGAGTACGCGGACGAGCGTCGTGACAGCGAGGATGCGACGATAGGTTCCGAGGAGGCACACGGGCTTTTCAATGTCGCGCTCCACGCCGGGGCGATGGTGGAGATAATGGCGCACAATTACCTGATGCTCGACTGCTTCGCCGGCCAGTCCATGGGAAGGTACTACCCCTGGACGCTGAACGCCTCGGCGGGCATCATGAGTTTCTTTTGAAGTGTTCGTGTGCAGCGGGAGTAGTTGATGGGAGTCGAGAGTAGCCGGAATGGCCGCCGTCAGCGGTACTTCAGCGCGCGCTGCATTTCCCGGTCGGAGTCGCGCTTCTGAATGGTGCGGCGCTTGTCGTACTTCGCCTTCCCCTTACCCAGCCCCAGGAGCACCTTCACCTTGCCTTCCTTGAAGTAGGCCTTGAGCGGCACCATGGTGTAGCCCTTCTCCTTGAGCTTTCCCGTAAGCCGCTTGATCTCCCGCGTGTGCAGGAGGAGTTTACGCTCCCGCTCGGGTTCGTGGTTGAAGCGGTTGCCCATTTCATAGAGGGCGATATTCATGCCCACGATGAACGCCTCGCCGTTCTTGATGCGCGCGAACGCGTCATTGATGTTCACCTTGCGGGCGCGCATTGACTTCACCTCGGTGCCCTTGAGGACTATCCCCGCCTCGAAGGTCTCGATGATCTCGTACTCGAAGCGGGCCTTCTTGTTGTTGGCCACCTCAAATGATGAACGTTCACTAGGCATGCGTTCTCCAACCTGCAATCGTGATCTCGTGCAAAGTACACCGGGCTTGCGGAATAATCAAGATAAAATATGACATTAATGGGATGTGGAGCGCCGTTATTGATCCGCCCGTCTCATAGCCAGCGCCAGCCCCGCGAAGATGATCAGCGTCGCCGCCCAGACCAGGATGATGAGCCGCTTGTGCGACACCTCTACGATCACCTCGTCGGGGGGAAGGGCTGAGCCTCGTCCGGGCTCCACGTAGAGCGTCACCTCGCCGGTCTCGCGGCTCATGTGCTGGAGCTCCACCCTGCGCTTTTCCGGAGCAAAGAACGCGGCGACGCTCTCGAGTTTCCCGGATGCGCCCATCCGCAGTCCCGGCGAGACGCGGTAAAGGGCGCCGCCGCTGCGCACCTCCAGGTCGATGTAGAGCTCGGGCTTTCCTTCCATCATCGCCTTCATGTTCATGCCGCGCATTCCGGCGTAGCGGACCTCGGTATCGCCCGCCTTCTTCGATTCACCTTTTTTCAGCTCCAGCTGGGACGCCAGGGCCTCCCCCGAGGCGTAGGACACGGGGGAAAGATAAAAATCACCGAGGATGCCGGGGCGGATGTGCGGTTCCTTGTAGATGGAGCCTGTGCGCTCCGAGAGATAGTACGGTATCGCGACGGCGCGCTGGGAATTTCCCTCCTTCAGGATGAAGCGAAGGGAGGATCGCTCACCATCCGAAAGGCCGAGGAAGGTGACGCGATAGTTGCCCGCCGTCTCCGGCGTGTTCACCCGCAGCTTTTTCTGTATCGTGTAGGAGTGGTAGCCCGAGGCGATGACGCCCAGGACCAGGACCGCCACGCCCAGGTGCGCAAGGCGCGGCGCGACGAGCGCGGCGCCGCGACGGAGGAACCAGCCCCGGATGATCGCGATCGCCGCGAGGAACGCGGCGATTCCCAGCGTGTACGCGGCGATCGAAGCGGCAGCGGACATGTTGAAAATAACCGCCGCGCCCGCGGCTCCCAGGCAGGAGACCGCGATGGCGAGCCGATCGAATTTTCCGCCGCGGCGGAACTCCGCGAGCGCGAGGAGGAGCAGGATGATAATCGCCGCGGGCACGGACCAGGTCCCGTAGAAGCCCTCGTTCACGGCGGCGGCCTCGTCCAGGACGATCCCGGTGATGATGGGCATCGACGTTCCCAGGAGGATCATGGCCGCGTAGAGCAGGAGTATCACCATCCCGTAAACGATGAGGTTCCGCGGGCTGGCGATGTCCGCGTCCAGCGGCCCCGATTCAATCGCACGGGCGCGCAGGACGAAGAGGAGCGCGCCGAGCGCAAGGAAGAAGGCGATGTACCAGGCGATCTGGTACGATACTTCTCCGCCGCCGAAGGAGTGCACGGAGAAGTTCGACAGGATCCCGCTGCGAGTGAGGAACGTGCTGTAGAGCACCAGCACGAAGGAGAGCATTGCCAGGACCAGATTGGTGCGCACCAGGGCGCCCCCGCGCCTCTGGATCACCAGGCCGTGCACCAGCGCGATGAGGACGAGCCAGGGAACCAGCGATGAGTTTTCCACGGGGTCCCATCCCCAGTAGCCGCCCCAGCCGAGGACCGCGTAGGCCCAGTAGCCGCCCAGAAAGATGCCCGCGCCGAGCGCCGCAGTGGTGAATATCACCCACCGGCGCGCCCGTCCGTGCATCACGGCGTGGTCACCCGTGACGAGCGCGGCGATCGCGTACGCGAAGGGCACCGCCGCGGCGGCGTATCCGGCGAAGAGAACCGGCGGGTGCACCGCCATCCAGAAATCTTGCAGGAGCGGGTTGAGTCCCAGGCCGTCGACCACGTGGGGGATGAGCTGCGAGTTCTGACCGGCGTTCGCGTCCCAGGTCCGGGCGAAGGGGTTGTGCACCACCAGGTAAACCAGGATGAACGACTGCGTGACGGTGAGGACGGCCATGACAATATTCTCATGGTCGTCCTTCGCCAGGATGATGACAATGCCTATGATATATAGGAAAAAAAGCCACAGGAGAAATCCGCCTTCCTGTCCCGCCCAGAACGCGGAGATCCGGAAGAGAAGGGGCAGGTCCAGGGACGAGTGCTGGTAGACGTACCCCAGTGAGAAATCGTGCCCCAGGAAGGCCGCCAGCAACATGACGACCGCGGCGGTGATGATCGCCGCCGTGCAGAAATACGCCAGGCGCGCGATGTTGGCCGCGAAGCCTTGCTTCCAGGCACCCGCCGCCAGGAAGATGAGCGTGATGACGGAGAGGGCCAGCGCGCCGTATATCAGCATCGAACCGGTATGCATGGGATGATCAGAGCCTCGCTTTTCTGGGAATGTGCCCGGGGGCAGGTTTCCCACGCTACAGGAGGTCGGCCCGGAGTCAATTCTAATACTGCGGCCGGGGCAGTGCGTCGTGATGGGCGATAACTATCGCACCTGGGCGGCTCAAGGTTGTTGGGATAGCGATAACTATCACATTATCATGCGTGATATCCGTCAGTATGGGGTCAGAGGCATGATTGAGGCGATAACTATCGCCCGGAAACGGTGCCCGTACACTTTTTCAGGGGATAACTATCACCCAGAGATGGGGTCAGAGCCTTAAATTCAGGACCGATACGTCTTTGCAGGCCGTTCCCAAAGCAAGTAAATACTTGAAATGGGAGGTCATCAGGTCAAAATTTCGCCACTTTATAGGGAAACTAATGTCAAGGGGTGACATATGATACGAACAGTGGGTGTACTATTGGTAAGCGTGATAATAACTTTCACCGGCACGGGGCTCGTCCTGGCCCAGACTACTACCGGGACAAGTCCAATAGAAGATGAAACCCGCTATGAGCGAAACACGGGGATCATCGGCGCAATCAGGAACGCGATCTTCGGGGAATCGGAGTCGGGGGCGCGCAAAAGCAAAATCATGGTCTGGGGCGGGGCGCACCAGCACCTCTTCGGCTACAAGGATGTCAGGTATAAAAAAGGAGATGAAGACTCCAGCCAGATGGATTACATGACCGCCGACGCGCAGTACGGGGGGATGGAGCTCTATGTGACGGGCTTTCCAGGCATCAGCCGCGCTCTCAGGGACGCGCGCTTCGGTGTCAACGTGGCGCTCTACAGGCATGAGGCGTTTACAGAAAGGAACCTCTATGCGGTGCCGGCGCATGGCATACTTGAGGAAACTGTGCCCGACGAAACCGAGCTGGGACGCAACGGCAAGTGGTGGTCCAATATAGGCGTCTTCGCGGGCAACGACGGCAAGTGGGTGGGCATTGACCTGGGTATCACCCTCCGGGCAACAGTAATCAATGAGAAATCGCGATACAAGCTCGATCCAAATTCGCCCGCGGCACCTAATGAAACGTATATCAAGACCGACGGGCGCGGCCTGCTCTTCGATGACGCGTACCTGGTGCCCAACCTGCTGTTAAGATTGGGACAGGAAACGATGCCGCACTTCACGTTCTCGATTTTCCGCCAGGACTTCGATCCGGCGTACGGTTCCATAATGAGCAAGGTCGTCTTCCCCGTATCGCAGTACTTCAAAATGTCGGTGGGCGGGTACCTCTGGCAGACGCAGGCCGGGTTCATGGAGCCCGCGGTCTGCTTCCTGGGCGTTGAGCTCGCGGTGCGCGCGGGCATCATCATCAACTATCCCGATGAGGAACTGGAGAGGGTGGGTATAAAGGACAGCGTCTTCGGCGCGTTCTCTCTTTCCTATAACTGGTGATGAGGGGCCTGATAACATCAATCATCGTCCTGTTTCTTGCCTTGGGAGGAGCGGTTGATCTTCCCGCGGCGGACGATGAGACGCGTGTCCTGGTCCACGGGGAGTACGGCTGGTACAATAAAGTCTACAAGGACCTGCAGTACAAGGACCAGATGGCGACCACCTTCGCAGTGGAGATGGTCAACGCCGGTTTCGAGTTCCGGCGGAAGGGCGCGGAGGGTAACACTGCGGGCGCCGGCATGGTCTGCACGCGCATTGCCGGCGGGAGCGTGTACAACGTGAACCGCGTGGAGCGGCAGCCGCGCACCTCGCTCCTTGTGCCATACCTCTTCACGGGGATCGATACCGGGATGGGCGCTCTCGAGCTGGGAATCGGCTGGTACATCACCATCGAGCGCGCGGAGGCCGTGGTCTACTACAATCCCGACGGCACGGAGGCGGTTGATACCGCCGCGGGCGACAGGGTGAACCGCACGAAGAGCCACGCGCTCCTGAACGCGGCGCTGCGGATTTTCCCGGAGAACACGCTCCACTTCAAGTTCCGTTACGGGCGTGAGCGGTTCAACGGTATCGACTCGCTCTGCAACGCCGCGGCGATTATTCCCTTCGGCCGTCACGCGCTGGAGTTCTACGCGGCGATGCCCAGCGACTGGAACCGGCGCTACATGCCCCAGAGCAACCAGCGCTACGGCATTGCCTACTCGGTGAGAATCGACAGGATACGGGTCGGGATACACGCGGGGTACCTTTCGTTCAACCACCGGGGCGGCGGCGACGGCAACATGCCCATTTTCGATAAAGAAAATTTCAGCGCCGGTTCCGAGCTGGAACTGTCGCTCTAGGAAATCAGTCGGCGGTCTCCACTTTCTGTCCCTTCGCTTCCGCCTCCTTCGCGTATCTCGACGGGCATTTCACCAGCACCTTCTCCGCCTCGAAGCGGCCTTCCCCGGCGATGAACCTTCCCCTCACCACCACCTGCTCCGTGTGCTCCAGGTTCGCGGGCTTGGTGCCCGCGTGTTTCACGGTGAGCGGCGTGCCGTCCCTGTCTTTCAGTGACATGGTGTAGTAGCCCTCGAAATGCTTCACCGGCACCGACTTGTCCAGGGTGCCGATGATCTGCACGGCGCGGCCGGTCCGCATCGCCTCGGCAAAGGGTACGTAGGTGCGCAGGGAATCTTTCAGCGAGTAGAAGGCAAGGGCGGCGCAGCCCGCGGCGACGAGCGCGATAAGTATCTTTTTAACCATCGCGGCGCTCCCGTTCCATGCGCGATACCTTCCTGTCGATGGAGAAGAGCAGGACGGCGATGACCGCCCAGGCCGCCAGTATCACCCACATCACGCGGATGAGCGCGGCGTTGCTCACGGGGGCCCCGGTTTCCTGCGCGAACAGCGGTGAGGCGGGAGCCCGCAGTGCGAGTGCCGCGAGGGCGGCTACTATCATACAGTTTCTTTTCATTTTGATTTTTTCATTCCGTAACATGTTCCTGGTGATGTGGTTTCCTTTATCCACCTTTCGCGTCTTTATGGGGTCCAAGGGGCCCTCTTTCCCATGTCATGTTCTAGCGCGAAAACCCGGTTTTTCAAGGAAAAGACGTACAGGTACAGCAGCGTGTGCGCCGCGATCGACACAAGGAGCGTGATGCGTGTCACGGCGTCGGTCTCCAGGCTTCCGGACCGCGGGTGGAGCGAGCCAAAGAGGCGGGGGAAGATAAAAATGAAGAACGGCATAGCCGCCATGGCGATAATGAGATACGCCGAGGCGACGCGGCCGCGGTTCCCCCTGCCCGCGAGCGCCGAGTCCAGGCTGAAGTAGGCGATGTAGACGAGCATCAGGATGATGATGGAGGTCTCGCGCGGGTCCCAGTTCCAGTAGGAGCCCCAGCTCATCTTCGCCCAGACGGAACCCGTCGCGGTGGCGAGCACGGTCGCCGCGAGCCCGATGGCCGCGGAGTGACGCGCCTTCGCGTCCAGATGCGCCCACCGGCCGCTGCGGTCCGCGAGGTGGACGATGGAGAGCGCGCCCGCGACGGCGAAGGCGAGCGCGGCGATCCAGGCGAGCGGCACATGGAAGAAGAGCAGCCGCCCCGTCTCGCCGTGGACGTCCACTGCGGGCGCGAAGAGGAAGGCCATGACGACAGCCGCGGGCATGGCGATGTGCGTGAGCCGTGCGATATGTTTCATTCGTCGATCCAGATGTACTCGAAAACCAGGTATGATACCGCGATCATGGCGCCGGAAAAGGCAAGCAGAAAAACCGTCTCGCTTCCGGCCAGGGTTCCGGGCGTTTCGATGCAGTCGGCGGTGGCGCCCGCGGCGGTGATGAGGACCGGGAGCATCACCGGGAACGATATCACCGTGAAGAGGGAGCCGCGCGCGCCGGACTTCGCCGCGATGGCAGAGAGGACCGTCGCCGAAGAAGCGAGGGCCGCGCCCCCGGCGAGCGCCGAGAAGGCGAAGCCCGCGGGCGATGCGACGCCCCCTTCCATGAAGAAGACGAAGAGCGGTGCGATGACTGCCTGCAGCGCCAGGAAGAAGAGCAGGTTGAACAGGAGCTTCGCCGAGAGCACCGCCGCCGGCGGGGACGAGAGCCGCAGGAAGAGCGCCGTGCCGCGCTCCTCCTCCCGCACGAAGGCGTGCGAGAGCCCGCTCATGGCGCTGAAGAACATGATGAGCCAGAAGAGGAGCGCGCGCTCGCGCGCTCCCAGTGCCGCGCCGCCGGCAACCAGGCTCACCGCCAGTGTGGAGATGAAGGCGAAGGCGAAGGCAATGTTGAGGGCGCTTTTCTCGCGCAGTTCCACCCGCAGGTCCTTTCTCAAGTTTCGGATGATATCCCTACCCAAGACCGACCCTCCCGGCGCAAAAGTCCGCCTCCGCGGCGTCGTTGGTGGCGATAACTATCGCCTTCTTCTCCTGTAGTGAGCGCAGGTATCCGAATATCGCGTCGCG
Source organism: Spirochaetota bacterium (assembly GCA_017998375.1). GTDB lineage: Bacteria > Spirochaetota > UBA4802 > UBA4802 > JAGODF01 > JAGODF01. The sequence continues at coordinate 4,012 of JAGODF010000050.1, read as the reverse complement.
CCCCGGCGCGTCCAGGTTGGAGCATGGCTCGTCGAGAAAAAGAAGCGGCGGATCGTTGATGACGGCGGTGATGAACTTCAGGCGCTGGAGCATCCCCGTGGAGAAGCTCCCGATGCGGCTGTGTCCGTGCGCCGAGAGGCCGAACCGCTCCAGGAGCGGGAGTGCCCTTGCGGAGGCGCCGCTCCTTTTCGCTGCGAACTCCAGCAGTTCTAGCGCGGTGAGCTCGCCGTAGAGCGTGAGGCGCGGGCTCATGAAGCCGATGGCTTCCGCGCTCCCCGGCGCGCGCCGCACCTCTCCGGAAGCGGGTTTTCGCAGGCCCGCGAGTATCTCCAGCAGCGTCGATTTCCCGGAGCCGTTGGGTCCCGTGACGGCAAGCGGGCTCCCCGCAACGGCTCGGATGCCGATGCCGGAGAATATCATCCTCCCGTTGAAGCCCTTCGAGAGGGAGGTTCCCTCTATGTAGATATGTGTTTCAGCCATTTAAATAGTTTTCGAATGCTTGATCCAAGGGGTAAATGGTTTAAAGGCTTAACCACAGAGGCACGGAGGCACAGAGAAAAAATTATTAACTGAATTATTGACGGGCATTGCCGGTTCCATCATTATCGCGATGTTCAAGGGAATCTCAATCCCTCCGCGCCTCTGTGCCTCTGTGGTTTCCTTTCAGATAGTGATAATTCTATTGATTGACAGGATACCGCTTGGCGTCATTCTTTGCAATTACAATTAGGGTGATATGAAACAGGGAACCGAACGATATATCGCACGCGCGTACCTCTCGTTTAAGCGCGCAATGAGAAGGCGATGGGCCGGGGAATCCGGCTACCGGGAGCTCCTGGTGGTCGCGTTCCCGCTCATCGTGAGCACGGGTTCCTGGAGCGTGCAGCATTTCGTGGACCGCATGTTCCTGGCGTGGTACTCGCCCGAGGCGGTGGCGGCGTCGATGCCGGCGGGCATCACCAACTTCACGGTGCTGAGCCTCTTCATCGGAACGGCGAGCTTTGTGGGCACTTTCGTGGCGCAGTACGTCGGCGCGGGACAGAAGGAGCGCGTGGGGCCGGTCATCTGGCAGGGCATGTACCTTGCCTTCGTCGGGGGCGCGGCGCTACTGGCTCTGATGATGTACTCGGAAACGTTCTTCGCCTTCGTGGGGCACGACCCGGCGGTTCGGGCGCTCGAGGCGGAGTATTTCCGCATACTCTGCCTGGGGGCCTTCCCGGTCATAGGCTCGTCGGCGCTTTCCTCGTACTACATCGGGCTGGGGAAGACCCTGCCCGTCATGTGGATCAACGTCATATCGACCGCGGTGAACGTCGTCCTGGATTACGCGATGATCTTCGGCCACTGGGGGTTCCCGGCGATGGGCATCGGCGGCGCCGCGACCGCGACGGTGATATCCGGCGGGGTGAACTTCCTCGCGTACGCGCTCCTCGTGTTCCGCCCGCGCGTCAACGCCGCGTACCGAACGGTCGCAGGCTGGAGGATCGACCCCGCGCTTTTCGGCAGGCTGATGAGATTCGGACTGCCCAGCGGCGTGCAGTTCTTCATCGACGTGGCGGGATTCACTATCTTCCTCCTCATCATGGGAAAGCTCGGCACCGTCGCGCTCGCCTCGACGAACATCGCCGTCAATATTAACTCGCTGGCCTTCATGCCGATGATCGGCTTCGGCATCGCGGTCTCCACGATGGTGGGACAGCACATCGGCGCCGGCAAGCCGGAGCTCGCGGAGAAGGTGAGCTGGTCGGGCTTCCACATGACCTTCGCGTACATGGCGGCGATTGCGGCGCTCTATCTCTTCGCGCCGGGCCTCTTCATCGCGCCGTTCGCTTCCGGCGCGCGTGACGCGTCGTTCGGCGCGATCGCCGCGCTCACCGCGGTGCTTCTGCGCTACGTGGCGATCTACTCGCTCTTCGACACCTGCAACATCATCTTCGCGTCTGCCATCAAGGGCGCCGGCGACACGCGCTTCGTCATGGTGATGATTGTGACGCTCTCGCTGGGAGTGCTGGTGGTGCCGACCTGGATAGCGGTCGGGTTCTTCAATCTGGGGATTCACGCCTGCTGGTTCATCGCCTCGCTGTACGTCTGCCTGCTGGGAGTCGCGTTCTACCTGAGGTTCCGCGGCGGCAAGTGGAAGGAGATGAGGGTGATAGAGGAGGTGGTGATAGTGCCGCCCGTGCTTCCCGAGGTGCCGGGCGCGGAGCTGGGGCACTGAATCAGCGGCGCCAGAAGCGCGCGAAGGACAGGCTTCCCCCGAACTCTTCCGAGGCGCGGGACATGTCGTCGATGGCGGCGTTGAGCTCGGTCATGCTCTCGAACTCGAGGACGCCGTCCCGGAACAGTTCTCCCTGCCGTATCCTGTACGCGAGTATCCGTTTCATATAACAGTTTCCCCATCAACGCGTTGTGCCGGTTTCCTGGGCACCGTGTGCGGTTCCCGCCCGGTCCGCAAGCACCCCTATGGCGATGAGTGATCCGAGGGCGGCGAACACCGCAAGGAAAAAAACCGTTTTCAGCACCCGTGCGATTCGAGTGCAGGAACCGCGGTATGAGCCGAACTCCCTTCGCGCGCCGACCGTAAATGTTGTCATTGCCCTCCCTCCCTGGACCGGGGTCCGCGCGTCTCCGTTGCGCGGGGCGGCCCGCTGCCGCCAGCTACAGTATCGGCAAAAACCCCCTTTCGATGTAGACAATCATAATAATATTTGTGATTGCTTTTTGTTGATATGCCTGATATGATCACCGGGACGGGGTTTGCTGCCGGAGCGGCCCGGCGCGCGTAAAAAAACAGAGACGGAGGTTCCCATGAGCGATGCATATTCCGAAAAACCCTGGCTGAAGCATTACGATGCCCACGTACCACCGGCGCTCGCGTATGACGAGAAGTGCTTTGCGGACATGTTCGCGGAGGTGGTCCGCGCCTATCCAGACAAGACCGCCCTGATCTACCTGGGAAGCAGGCTCAGTTTCAGGGACGTGGACCTCCTCGCCAACCGCCTGGCGAATTTTTTCATCGCGAGCGGCCTGAAGCCCGATGACGTGGTGGGCCTGCACCTGCCGAACATTCCCGCGCACTACATAGGCGTCCTCGCGGCCCAGAAGGCGGGGTGCGTCACCACGGGCCTTAGTCCACTCCTGACCGCACACGAGATGGAGCACCAGCTCCGCGACTCTGGCACGAAGATCATCCTCACCGTCGACGTGCTCTTTTCGAAGATCGCGGAGGCCGCGGGCGGGGCGCCGTTTAGCAATGTGGTGGTGTCTGAGATCGCCGATTTCCTGCCGGGAGTGAAGCGCGTGCTGGGCAAGCTTTTGAAGAAGATACCGACCGCGCCGGTGACGCCGCTGCCGGGGAAAACCATCAGGCGCTTCGCGGACGTGATGAAGGAGTCATCCCCGGAGTCCGTATCGGTGCCGCGGCGCTTTGACGATATGATCTTCATGATGTACACCGGCGGCACCACGGGTCCGGCGAAGGGCGCCGTTATCACCCAGCGGAGCTACATGAGCAACCGCCACCAGGTCCTGGGCTGGCTCGACCTTCAGGCGGACGATATCGCCCTCTCGGCCTTCCCCATGTTCCACATCGCGGGCCTCGCGCTCGGCGGCTTCTCCCTCACGAAGGGCATCACCCAGATCTGCGTGCCCAATCCGCGGGACTCGCATTTCCTGATAGAGTCACTGAAGAAATATCGCCCGACTTTCGTGGTGAACGTGCCCACGGTCTATTTCGAGCTGCTGAAGAAGCCAGAGTTCCGCGCGCTGGACCTGAAGGGCCACCTGAAGTGGTGCCTGAGCGCCGCGGCACCGTTCCCGGCGGAGAACATCAAGGAGCTCGAGTCGATCATCGGCGCGGGCAATTTCATCGAGCTCTACGGGATGACGGAGATGTCGCCGGTGATGATATGCAACCCGCGCTTCGGGACGAAGAAGGCGGGCTCCATCGGCATGCCCATGCCCGATACCGAGGTGAGGCTCGTGGACCCGGAAACGGGCCAGTCAGCGAAAG
>JAGODF010000049.1 GCA_017998375.1 Spirochaetota bacterium | reverse complement strand
GGACTGGGTGCTGTCGTCGCCGCCGCCGCAGATCAACCTGTCTTTCGCGCCTTCGCAGGCGAACCGGGGACTGCTGTATTATCGATATTATCGCAGCCTTGAAAGCGCCGAGACGGTGCGCGGCCTCGACTTCACGCCGTTCGCGATAGACTACGCGGTGAAGCCCGGTCCCTACAACGTGGCGACGGGCCACCTGGACAGCGCGGTCCAGCACCAGGAGAACCAGCGCTCGCTGGCCTTCAGGTTCGACCTTGCCGGAGGGAAAGAGTACGTCTCCGTGGCGACGCGGCGCCTCTCCAGCCAGGCGGTGGATTTCACCGGGCTCCAGTACGTGGAGGTCTGGTACCGTTCCGGGGGCGGCGCAGGCACGGCGAACCTCTATTTCGACATAGGCCACATCGCGGAGGATTCCGACGGCGACGGCGCCTTCGACACGGAGGACGCCAACGGCAACGGCTACCTGGACACGGACCCGTCACGGGACCTCTTCGAGGACCGGGGCTACGCCTTCAACCCGGCGGGAGGCACGGCCACCGTGGTGGGATCGGGGCCGCGGCTGAACAGTTTCACCATGGGTGACGGCTCCCTCAACAGCGAAGACCTCAACGGCAATGGGCTGATGGACTCCGCCGAGAGCGTTGTGCGCCTTCCGGGGAGCGTCACCACGCCCGACGCGGCGGTCGCCATCGACCTCGCCGACACGTCGTGGCGGAAGGTGCGGATATACCTGAACCGGAACGCCGCCGACTATATCGCCAACCCGAATCTCTACCAGGAGATACTCAAGCAGGTGGACGCCATCCGCCTGTTCATCGCGGCCGCGCCCGGCACCGCGGGGACGGTGTATATCGACCGCGTGAGCTTCGTTTCGTCGCGGTGGCGGAATATCAAGCTGGACGGAGTCCCCATCGATGCGCCGGAAGAGTTCGAGGTCACCGTGGTGGACACCTTCAACGACGAGGAGTACCGTTCCGACGCCTTCATCTTCCGCCAGGCGGAACTCTACAAGTCGCTGCACGGCGAGAAGAGCGGCGACCAGCTGGAGCGTGAAAAGGAGTCGGCGATCGCGGTGAAGTACGACCTCACGGCGCGCACCTGGGGCTCCGTGACGCGGCGCTTCCAGAACGCCATGGACCTCCGCTTTTACAGGACGATGAACCTCTGGTTCAATTTCAAGGAAGCGACCGCGGGCGATATCGTAGCGGTGACGGTGGGCTCGTCGGAGAGCGATTACATGGAGTACCGCTTTCCCGCGGAGAATATCGGCATCTGGCGCGAGGTGACGCTCCGCCTGCAGGACGGCTCCTCGGGCGCGGTGGCGAAATCGAAGACGGCGGGCAATCCCGACATGAAGAGGATCAGCTTCATCGAGGTGGCGGTGTACGGCGAGCGGGGACGGTTCTGGCTCAACGACATCTACGTGAGCGAACCGGAGACACTGAAGGACAGCGCCTACTGGGCGGAGGGGGAGATACAGTCGAAGCGCGCCCTCTGGCGCACGGGGTCGGGAGTGCCGGTGCTGTCGGACCTCCACGTGAAGTACATCGTCAAGGGTCACGGATCGCAGTTCGGCAGCATAGGGAAAACCGTGAGCGACATGAGCGAGCGTTTCCACCAGCTTTTCACCTCGGTGAAGATACTTCCGAACTGGAGGGCCAACCTCGATTTCACCGCGGAGAAGACGGTGACGGACAGCCTAAACGAGCAGGTGCGCGAGAGCAGCCGGGGCGCCACGGGCAAGCGGAGCGTCTATTTCGAATCGTTCTACGCGTCCGAAACGCCGCTGGTCCCCAGCGTGAAGGTCATCTACAAGCACGACAGCTACGACAACAGCAGGGACGAGTTCGTGGCGAGCCATGCCGTGAACGAGAGCACCAGCGCCACCAGCCGCGCCCCGACCCTCTGGCTGGAGGAGAAGGTGAACGATTTCCTGGGCGGGGCGCTGGTAACCACTCTGCAGATGAACACGGTCTTCAGCGAGGAGGAGGTGCAGCGGAAGTCGTCCCAGCTTTCGGCAACCGACCTTTCGCAGTACGCGCCGCTCCGGGAGACCGAGAACCGGCAGAAGGGGACCATGCGCGTCGCCGTGGAGTACCAGTCGAAGAAGTTCTACATCCAGCCGGTGATAGACCTGGGATCCCAGGAGGTGGTGCGGCTTTCCGGGAAGGAGAGTCCCGGCGACACGACCATCCTCGATGATGTGAACGGCGATTTTCATCCGCCGCTCGTCTACCGGGGGGACTATCGCTTCGTGGAGCGCAACAAGAACGCAGACATCAAGGCCGGCTTCCGGAACATCGGCATTATCAACCCCTCCTTCGGCCTCAGCATGTACTACCTGGAAAACCGGTTCCGCGACTACAACAGCTCCGAGAGGATCCTGTCCGGCCGATACAGCAGGGCGAAGGACGCACGGAGCTTCATCGCCAGCCGCGTGGACATTCCGCTCGCTGTGGGCGAGACGGGCCTGCCCCGTTTCGTGAGGAGCTTCGCGCTGGGTTTCAGCAGGTCGGTCTATTTTCAGGAAACGGAGATCCCCTACGAGGGGGAGGGCACTTCGGAGTTCGGGGAGGACTACGGCATACGGCGCGCATACGGGGGGATATCGGGCGGCGGGCTGAACCTTATCGGCCAAAGCCCGATACATTTTCTCACCGGGCGGGACAGCTTTGCCAACGGCCGCGATTACGTTCACAGGACGCTGAACGGCGGATTGCGTTTCCCGGACGGGACCACGGCGCCGAACTACACCAACAGCCTCCGTCTCATCGACACCGTGTCGCTTACCGGCGCCATGAGCCTGGGCGCCGTGGACGCGAACCTCACGGCGGGCCTCAACCACCTCTGCGAGCGCCAGGCGGTGCTCGGCGTGCCCCAGCAGGTGGTGACGCTCACGGCGAACGCCGGGCTTTCGGTGGACCTGATGCAAGTGCTGCGCTTCGGGTTTTTCCGGGCCAACCGGGGCGGGCTGCCTCACCACGCCGCGAACGTGAGCGCGGGCTACGGGGTGAGCAGGAACATGATCATCACCGCGAACATACGGGAAGACGTGCATTCACCGAACCTGGGCGTCACGTTCAAGCGGGACCGCGCGAGCCTGGGGATCAAGGGAAGCGTCGACTTCAGGCTCCGCAAGGACCGGGAGTACATCCCGCTTGACGACGGGGAAAGGAGCAGGGAGGACGATATTTACATTGCCAACATGAGCGGCCGCGTCCCCTTCGAGGAAAACGATAGGGGCTACCGGTTCACCGCCTTTTTCGAGACCGACGTCGTCTGGCTGCACGCGCTTTTCTCCGAGCTCTACGAGCTCGCCTCGAAGCCGATCTTCAGCCTGGAATACTCCCTGCTGTTCAACAGGTACGACTACACTGTGACCGTGGCGCCGGAGTCCTACGATCAGCACCTGGTGACCGGCAGGCTCACGCTGGACCTGCACCGGAACATACAGGGCGGCCTCACGGGGCGCTGGGCCCTGGAAAAGTTCAGGAACCGGGAAACCGGCGGCGTCTACCGGGAGATCATGTCCTACGAGCTGGGAATGAATTTCACGCTGTTGTTCTGAAAGCAGAAAATGGCGCGGCTCAAGGCCGTCTGCCGCCCCGGCGACACGCCGGAGCCGGTCATCACCATCATGCTTCCGGAGGAGGACTGAATAAGAGAGACCCGGCGTTAACCTGGTCTCTCGCTGAATTATTAAGGTTCACTTACGCAGCAGGGTTATCCCTTCTGACTTCTTTACCGCGTGTTTCGGAAACATCTTTATCTCATCCTGGTGGACTTTCATCATCTTGCAAAGTTCCGATAGCTTGATCTGGAAAATCTCCTTGTCGGCTCCGCGCAGGGCCCTCAGTGCGCGGTCGGCGGGGAACATTGTTTCAGGTTCGTCACATATTCCGATGCTTTTCCGGCGAAATGCAAAATAATGTCGTATGATTTTCCCGCCAGCCGGAAAAAAATATTGATAAGAAACTTGCATTTTCACAGAATTGCGCTTATCTCATACCACAGGCTTTGCCCACTGTTCAGTGAGAACTGCAGGGCAGCATCAAGGGCATCTCGGGGGCCTTTCGCCTGACATTCCCGATTATCATGCGCCGAACGGATTTGAAACGGCAACTGCCGGTGGGATTTCATTACAGAATCCGACGGTTGACCATATAGGAGAATATATATGTCGAGGGACGGACGTTCAGCGGAGGAACTTTTCAGCCTGCCGCAGGGTCTTGCGTACAATGACTTCATCATCCTGCCGGGGTACATAGACTTCAGCCCGGACGAGGTGAACCTGGAGTCGCGCCTGACGAGGAACATCAGGCTCAAGAGGCCCCTCATCTCCAGCCCCATGGACACGGTCACCGAGTCGAAGATGGCGATAGCACTCGCTCTCATGGGAGGCCTGGGCATCATCCACTACAACAACACCATCGAGGAGCAGGTCGCCCAGGTCCGGAAGGTGAAGCGCTTCGAGAACGGCTTCATCACCGACCCCATCGTCCTCTCGCCGGAACACCGCATCAGCGACATAGACTGCATCAAGCAGAAACACGGCTTCTCGGGCATTCCCGTCACCGAGGACGGGAAGCTGCTGTCGAAGCTCGTGGGCGTGGTGACCAACCGTGACATCGACTTCGAGACCAACCGCGCCAAGAAGATCCGCGAAGTGATGTCCACGGACCTCTTGACGGCGCACGAGGATATCACCCTCGCGAAGGCGAACGAGATCCTGAAAAAATCGAAGAAGGGAAAGCTCCCCATCGTCGACGACAACGGCAACCTGGTGTCCCTCATGTGCAGGAACGACCTGCTGAAAAACAGGGAGTACCCCAATTCGTCGAAGGATGAAAAGAAACAGCTCATGGTGGGCGCGTCCATCGGGACGCAGGCGGAGGCGCGCGACAGGCTCGACGAGCTGGTGAAGGCGGGAGTAGACGTGGTGGTGATAGACTCCGCCCAGGGAAACTCAATTTACCAGATCGAGATGATCCAGTACATCAAGAAGCGGTATCCGAAGGTCGAGGTCATCGGCGGCAACGTGGTCACGGAGGAGCAGTGCGAGAGCCTCATCCGTGCCGGCGCCGACGCGCTGCGAATCGGCATGGGGCCCGGCTCCATCTGCACCACGCAGACCACCATGGCGGTGGGAAGGCCGCAGGCGACCGCGGTGTACAAGTGCGCGCGGTACGCGGGGAAGTCCGGTGTCCCGGTGATCGCGGACGGCGGCATCGCGAATATCGGCCATATCGCCAAGGCGCTTGCCATTGGGGCCTCCGCGGCGATGATGGGCTCCATGTTCGCCGGTACCCAGGAGGCGCCGGGCGAGTATTTTTACGAGAACGGCGTGAGGCTGAAGAAATACCGCGGCATGGCGTCCCTGGAGGCCATGGAGAAGGGCGGGTCCAAGAGATATTTCGCCGAGGATACGAACATCAAGGTGGCGCAGGGCGTGTCCGGTTCGGTGGTCGATAAGGGCTCCATGTTCGACTACGTTCCCTACCTGGTGCAGGGGCTCAACCACTCCTTCCAGGACATGGGGGTGAAGGATATCACCACGCTCCAGGAGAAGCTCTACTCCGGGGAACTGCGCTTCGAGCTGCGGTCCCTCTCGGCGCAGATCGAGGGCGGCGTGCACGACATGTACTCCTACAAGGAGCCGAAATACATGTAAAGGCGCCGCGGGCTTCCATCGCGGCAGGGGAGTCCCCTGAAAACAGAAAAGCCCCGGATGACCCGGGGCTTTTTCGTGTCCGCGCGCGTCGCTGCGTTACTTCAGGTATCCCTTCGATTTCAGCATGCAGATGACCGAGTCCGCCATTTCCGCGTCGGTGAAACGCGCCATGTTGAAGGTGATGTCGTAGGACGCGGGGTCCGCCGATTCGAAACGGATGTACTGTGTGAGGAAATCGTGGCGCTCTTTGTCTTTCTTCACCACGAGCTTCTCGGCCTCGAGCTTGTCCTTTATATTTCCCACGTCCATGATCTTCTTCACGCGGTAGGTGAGGGGCGCGATGAAGCGGAGGTGCAGGCCGAACTTCAGCCCGCGCGTGATGACGACGCCGGCCCTTCCCACGATGATGGCCCTGCCGTGAATCGAAAGGCTCCTCACCGTCTTTACCAGCTGCTTGTACGCCGTGACCTGGGGAGGATAATCGGTGAGGAAACCCCTCATGAGTTCCGTCAACTCCTCGCGCTTGACCGTGTCTATTGTCTCGATGAGCTTGTCGGATACCCCGGTGTCCTTGACGATCTGGTCGATAAGGTTCTTCTCGTAGGCCTGCCACTGTTCGGTTTTTTCGGTTTCGTTGAGCTTCTGGGCGAGGATTTGGGAGAACGGCATTATGTTGCAGCCGTATTCACGGGAGATGGTGATGAACGGCCTGGCGGTTTCCTGCTTTGCCTCGTCGGCCTTCTTGTAGTTCTCCCAGTACTTCACCTGCTTTTGAATCATCTTCTCGAGGGTGGATCCTTTAATGTAGCTCATCGCGGTGCTCCTTTACGGGTCAGTGAGATCTGATTAAAAGATATTTCGTGATGCAGTGGACTGACAGAAAAAACGTACCATTATGAAAAAGAATGATAATTGCGCATCAACAGTTGATGTTATGTCAAAGGTACAGGCGGTATGAATTTTATCAATTATTTAATTGAGCGGGGTAAATTAATTTTTTCACGCATCGGGGTGGTTACCGTAAAATACTTGATCAATGGAATTTCTAATGCTACTTCTGTATCATGATCATGTATCCCCTCATGACTTTTTTCTCCTTCGTGGCGTACTCCTATCTGGCGGTCTATTCCTACAGGTCCGATACGACTTCGCCGCTCAACAGGCTGTTTTCTCTGCTTTGCATCAGCTTCGCCTGCTGGGCATTCTCCTCGACGGCCATCAACGTAGTCCACAGCCTGGCGGCGCAGAGATTCTGGGTTGCCGTGGGTGCGGCCGGATGGTGCTCCTTTCCGGGTTTGTTCCTGCATTTCATACTGGTGCTTACGGGGAGGCAGCCGTTGCGGTGGAGAAAACCGTTCTTCGCGGCCCTGTATGTTCCGGCGGCGGTATTCCTGTTCAGGGAGATAAACGGATTTCTGACGGTCAGTCATTACATCCCGGGTCCCTACGGGAAAATCGAGATAGCTCCCGTGGATTCAGCGTGGTTCTGGGCGTTCATCATGTACATGTTCCTGTATATTCTTGCCGGGCTGGCGATCTCATGGCGTCCGGGACCGGCGACCAGGAAAAGGGAAGTGAAACAGGCGAGGATCCTGGCATCACTGGCGTTCCTGGTTTTCGTGATCGCCATTGTTACTGACGTGGTCGTATCGGCCTTCCTCGTGCCGACCATGCCGCGCCTTGCTCCGATACTGGTCGTCATGTGGGTCGCCGGCGTGTGGAGGACCATATCCAGGCACAGTTTCCTGCGCGAAGTTCCGCTCCTCGCCCAGGGAGAAATACTGGATCACATGAAAGACCTCGTGGTGCTGCTCAATCTCGAGGGAAAAATAATCCTGGCGAACAGGGCGATGCGGGATCTTCTACAGATGGATGATTTGGCGCTGGCCGGACGGCATGTATCATCCCTGGTGAAGAATGACGATGACATGGCGGAGAGAATGAATTTGCTTATCGGGGGTGTGTACAGGCAAATCGAGTTTGAAACGGTTTTCATGGGGCCATCGGACGCCGAGGTGCCGGTTGATATCACGATGTCCCGCATCAACGACAGCGATGGAGACCTCGTGGCGCTGGTAATCATCGCCCACGATCTGAGCCGGAGCGTGCTCCTGAAGCGTGAGATGAAGGAGCGCATGCTCACGGAAAGGGCCCTCCGGGAAAGCGAGGAAATCTTCAGGGTCATCACAAACAATATCACCGATCTTATCGCGATCATAGACAAGCGGGGAGTCTATCAGTACGTGAGCCCCTCGCACCGGGCCGTCATGGGGTACGAGTGGGAAGACCTTGTCGGGAAGCCGGCTTTCGACCTGATCCATCCCGATGACGTGGCGAAGGCCTACCAGCTTTTTCATCGTGGCTTTGGCGCCGGCACCCCGCAGCATGTCGACCTGCGCCTCGCGTCGAAAAGCGGCGCGTACCACTGGTACGATGCCATGGGAAACGTTGTCGAGGACAGCCAGGGCGGCATAAAAAGCATAATAATCAGCTGTCGCGACATATCCTCCAAGATCGAGGCGACGAAGGCGGTTAGCGAAAGCGAAGAGAAATACCGCAACATCCTGAACACCATGGAGGAAGGATATTTCGAGATAGACCTTCCGGGAAATTTCACTTTTTTCAATCCGGCGCTCAGGGACACGATGCAATACCCGGAAGAGAAAATGATCGGCATGAATTACAGGAACTACATCGTGCCGGCGTGCCTGGATAAGGTGTTCTCCACGTTCAACCGCGTGTTCAGGACCGGCGAATCCACCAGCGCCTTCGACTGGGAACTGATCACCGGGAACGGTAAAATCATTACGGTGGAGTCTTCAATTTCGCTGATACGGGGACAGGACGGGAAGCCTTCCGGGTTCCGGGGAATAGTGAGGGACGTATCGGAAAGGAAGGCCGTGGAGAAACGGCTCCGGGAGAGCGAGGAACGCTACAGGAATTTCGTCACAAACGCCGGGGACATCATCTGGTCGGGCAACAGCGAAGGGTACATAACCTACGTCAATCCCACGACGCTGATCCTCCTGCAATGCGAGGAAAAGGACATTCTCGGCAGGCATTGCTTTGATGTCGTGCATCCCTCATACAGGGAGAAGGCGGCGCGTTTCTACGGCATCCAGTTCGTGAAGCAGATAGCCACTACCTATTACGAGTTCCCCGTCCTGGTGAAGGACACAATGAAATGGTTCGGCCAGAACCTGAGGATCGTTGTGGAGGACGGTTCCGTCAGGGAGTTCATCGGGATCGCGCGGGACATCACGGAGCGCAAGACGATACAGGATAAGCTCCGGGAAAGCGAGGAGCGATACAGGACGCTCACGGAAAACAGTTCAGATATCATAAGCGAAGTGGACATGGAGGGCAGGTACCAGTACATAAGCTCGAACATCGCGGAAAAGCTTGGATACGAACCGGCGGAGGTGCGGGGAAAGCTTTTCTACGACTTCATCCACCCACAGGACCTGGAAACGGCAAAAAAGATATGGTCCCAGAAACAGAGCCAGTTCGTCCTGCGCTTCAGGCACGGTAACGGTTCCTGGCGATGGCTTGATACGACGTCCCGCGCCTTCACTCTTTCGGAAGATCGCCGCAGGATAGTGAGCATATCAAGGGACATCACGGACCGTAAGCGCGAAGAGGCGCAGATGTGGGAAAACGAGATACGGCTGAGGCTCCAGCAGATGGCCCTGACGGAACTCGCCAAGCACGAGTCACTGTACGGGGGCAATCTTACCGAGTCGTTCAAAATGATAAACATGGTGGGGTGTCACAACCTGGACGTGGAACGCTGCGGGATCTGGCTTTTCGGTGATGAACGGAGTACCCTGCGGTGTTACGACCTCTTCGACGTGCGGAAAAACGGGCACGAGGAAGGCAGGGATATAGGCATTGCGGAGTGCCCGGGATTTTTCTCCATGCTCGAGGAGTTAAGGCTCCTCGACATGAACGACATGGAGCGGGATGAGCGCGCCTCCCGGTTTCCCGTACTGTATTCCCGGGGTGATAACGTCACATCGCTGCTCCTCACCGCGTTCCGGATGGGCGGGGAGACAGTGGGCGTCCTGATTTTCGAGCAGTTGGACATGCCGCGGAATTGGACGCAGGAGGAAAAGCGTTTCGCGGCGTCGCTGGCGGACTTCGCGTCCCTCGCGATCGAGACGCATAACAGGAGGCTCACTGAGGAGGCGCTCCGCATCAGCGAGGAGATGCTCCGCCGCCGCACCGAGACCATTGACAAGGATTTGAAAAACGCGCAGATCATCCAGCGTGCGCTCCTTCCCAACCGGATTCCCGCGGTGGAAAGGATAAAGCTCGATTTCAGGAACTATTCCGTGGACGAGGTCGGGGGTGATTACTTCTCCTTTACGCCGCTGCAGGAAGGGGGGCTCGGCGTGTTCATCGGTGACGTGTCGGGACACGGGGTCTCGGCTGCGCTTTTCCTTTCGCTTCTCAAGGCGACCGCGGACAGGACCTGCCGCCGGTACGGCCAGAAGCCCCGGGAGTTCATCGAGAAGCTTAACCACGACCTGATCGAGAACATGCCCCACTATTTCGTCACGGCGATCTACGGGTATTTCGGTGATTTCAACGATGCCACTGGAAATATTACCTTCACCTTCTCGAAGGGAGGGCACCCCAACCCAATCATTTACCGCGCCGCCACGGGACACGTGGAGATGCTGAACTGCCGGGGGACCATCCTGGGGAAATTCGAACAGGTGAAATACGAGGAGCAGAAGGTGCTGCTATCACGGGGTGATAGGATCTTTCTCTACACGGACGGGTTGCCTGAAATGACGAACGCCAGCAAGGATATGCTCGGCTACAACGAACTGCTGCCCCTCATCAGGAGCGCCAGCGCTGCTGATCTGAGCGGTACCCTAGATTCCATAATCAGTAGCGCCGGGAACTTCCGGGGCGATGCCCTCATCGAGGACGATATCGTCCTGATCGGCTGCGAGGTGATGTAGCCTCAGTCGACGTTCGAGATGTCCTCCGCGCCGGCCGACTTTTTGTCCTTGCCGTGCATCTTCTTCGTCCTGATAAGGTTCGCCAGTATCCTCCTCTTCTCGTGGATGCTTTTCGAGAGGGAGCGGATCTGCTGCTGGTTCTGGCGCAGGTCCGCCCACAGGGGCGCCATCCTGTCACGCGCGTCATCGGCCTGTGGGCTCCGGATCTCCTTTTGCACGGCGAGCATCCTGGTGCGAATCTCCAGGTTTTTCCCCAGAAGCTCGTGGCGCTGTTTCGCCAGGCTCAGTATTTCCTCCTGGAGGGTTGTGACGGGCTGCTGCTGTTGCGCGAACAGAACAGACGACAGTATGAGAGCGGAAATTCCGATGAAGGCAATCTTCATATCATCCTCCTTACTTCTGTCCTGAAGATACGCTGTTTCGCGCCGTCCCGTCAATGAAAAAAGGCCGGTGCTTGGGGGCACCGGCCTTCTGGTGATCAGAGTAAGGAGCTGTCAGAATCCCCTGTTTTTTAGATCTCTCACGATGCCCTCGAAGTGGCCCACTGCGTCGAAGCCCGGGGTGATGCCGAAGAGCATGTCCACGCACATCAGGTGATTCACTCCGGCCCACCAGGACCCGCTGGTGACGCCGCGGAAATTCCCCCACTTCGCCGAGTTCACTGCCACCAGCCCGTCGTTCGCCCCTTCCTTGCCCAGCTGTATCAGCCATGTCACGAGGAACATACCGGCGCCGATGGCGGTCTTGATCTGGTACGCGTAGCTCTGGTAGTAGACGCCGCCCACGTTGGGGACCGCGGGATTGAACACGTTGACCATGTAGCTCCGGCTGAGGTCGCGCAGGTTCTGCGCGGTGTCGGGATTGGTGTCGCCCATGAGGAAGGAGAAGAGCCCGTTGAGGATGTCCTCGCCGATGTTGCCCTCGATGACGCCGAGTACCACCTCGGCGATGCTGCTGCCGCGATGGGGACCCGCGATGCTGGTGTGGGAAGCGACGTACCTGCCCATGCCGAGGTTGGACATCGCGTAGCGCGTGTAGATGCTGCCGTGTGAATGGCCGATCACGTTGACCCTTGAGGCACCCGAGGTCGCGAGAATCTCGAGGACCTGGCGGCGCCACTGGTTCGCCTTGCTGACGGTGCCGTCCATGGAGTTGACGCTGGTAATATACACGCGGGCGCCCTCGTCTTCCAGTGCATCGGGAATCCTGTTCCAGTAGTGGGTGATGCCCCATGCTATCTCATACTGGGCGCCCATGCCGTGGGAAAGGACTACGGGATACCGCGTGTTGCAGGTGTTCGATGTACTGCCACCCGCGAAAACGGCCGCGGGAAGGAGAAGCATTACAATGGCGATGATAAGGCTTGTTCTTTTCATAAATCCCCCGGGTAATAAGTGTATCTGTGGTTTGTATGAATATAATGTATGCATAACAATGCATCATTGTCTCCTCAAATACCGACCAGTCGGTATTTGAGGAGAAGAAAAGAAAAAATTTACAAAAGCAGCGTAAAAGTACATAGAATACGGCATTTAATGCGGTTTTTTCGGTGTCGGAAGCTGGGGAAGATCCATTTTTATATATAAACGCGCCACTTCCCATATTCGGCGGGGGTGGGAACCGGAAAGCAGTTATGTGCGTGATAATAGCTTTCCCAATGTGGAGGACACATCGGCGGCAGTGTAGGGCTTCATTATCACCCCGTCAAAGCCGTACTCGCGATAGTTCGCCATGACGTGATCATCGGAATACCCGCTTGAAACGATGCACATCGTGTCCGGGAACAGTCTCTTCAGCTCCGTGACGGCCTCCTTTCCTCCCATGCCGCCAGGTATGGTCAGGTCCATGATGACCGCATCGAACGGTTCCCTCTCCCGGGCGGCCCTTGCTGCCATGTCAAGCGCTTCGCGTCCGTCGTGAGCGGCGGCGGAGCTGCAACCGCAATGTTCCAGGATGACCGCCAGGGATTCCAGGATGGAATCGTCATCATCCATCACCAGTACCCTGCTGCCCTTCAGGCTTGCTGAAACGGCTGAATGTGCCGTTTCCTCAACTGGCACTTCCGTGGAAACCAGGAGATACACGGTAAAGGTGCTGCCTTTCCCGGGTTCCGACGAGACGTGGATATATCCGCCGTGTTTTTTTATGATGGAATAGCAGGTGGCAAGGCCCAGTCCGTATCCCCGCTGCTTGGTCGTGAAATAGGGATCGAATATCTTCTCCAGGTTTTCCGCGGCGATTCCATCGCCCTGGTCCGTGAAGGATAGGCGGACGTAGCGGCCCTTCTGCAGCGGGATATTGTCCGGTATGGCCTCTTCATTGGCGACCCGGCAGGTGATTGTCCCGCCGCCGGGCATGGACTGGATGGCGTTGATGAGTATGTTGTTGAACACCTGGCTCATCTGTCCCGCGTCGAAACTCAGTGGCCACAATTCCGCTTCCGGGGTTTCCTGTATTATGGTGCACAGGGCGTTCGAGCCTGTCAGCGTCAGTTCCACGCACTCCCTTAGGAGCGCGGATACCGACGCCGATTTCTTGACCGGTTCGCCCCCCTTGGAAAAAGTGAGCAACTGCCTCGTGAGGCCCACGGCCCTCTCGCCGGCTTTCTCGATGAGTGCGAACATGCGCTGCGTCTTTTCGTCCTGCTGGGAGCGCTTCCGGAGAATGGACGTGTTCGCCAGCACGGCGGTGAGCAGGTTGTTGAAGTCATGAGCGATGCCGCCGGCCAGGACTCCGAGGGACTCCAGGCGGTTCATCTTCTGGAGCTCCTGTTCGAGTTTCTGGCGCGTGGTGATGTCGCGGAGGGCCAGCACCGCTCCCGTTATTTCCCCGGTTTTTTCCCGGAGGGGCGCCCCGTTGAACTCCACCACGATTTCAGGCTCGCCGCCGTTACGGCGCTTCAGGTGCATGACCCTGCTCTCCACGTCGCCCTTTTTGAGCACATGCGTCACGGGGTCGCCCAGGGCGACGGCGCCGGGCGGGTCGTTCAAAGAGAAAAACTCGCCGTAGTGCCGTCCCTCGGCTGCGGCCGCGTTGACGCCCGCGAGTTCCTCGGCGTTGTTGTTCAGGTAGGTGATCATGCCGGAAGTGTCCGTGGTGATCACGGCGTCGTCGATGGAGCGGAGGGTTATGGAAAGCTTTTCCCTTTCCATGGTAAGGTTTTCATTCGCGTGGAGGAGGTCGTTCTGGGTGGTCACCAGTTCCTCGTTCAGCGCCTCGAGTTCCTCGTACTGGGACTGTATTTCGCTGAACTGGTGGAGTATCGTTTTCTCCGCGTTCTTGATCTTCGTGATATTGGTGACGATGGACAGCGATCCCACGTTTCCCTCGATGGTGATAAGGGCCGCCGAGATGAACACGTCGATTATCCCGCCGTCCTTGCTGATCATCTGCGCCTCGTACTGCGTGGGGACGTCATCGCCCTGGAGCCGCGCGCGGTACCGGGCCCGAACGAGTTCCTTCCCGGCCGGCGTGTCGGGGAAGAGGTCGTTGAAAGTGTCGAGGCGGTAAAACTCCTCCGGCGACCAGCCGGACATTTCGATAAGGGACCTGTTTGCATAACGGACCTTATCGTCCACTATGAGGAGGATCCCTTCCCGGGCGTTCTCGACCAGCACGCGGTATTTTTCCTCCGATTCCCTGAGCGCGTCCAGCGCGTCTTCACGCTCGCGCCGCAGAACGTTCATCTGGTCGGCGACACCGAAGGAAAGGAGTATCACCATGAGGGAAGATCCTATCTGGTAGCCCCACATGGAGATGATGCCGCTGGGCGCGAGGCCGAAGGCGCGCAGCGCCGTGAGGGTGGCGCCCGCGATCATCGCCGCCAGGGCGAGCATGAAGAACCTCGCCGGCCGTCTTCCTTCCAGAAGGAGCACCGACCCCACCGAGAGAATCAACAGCGCCGTTATTCCCGCGGAGGCCGTTGAAAACTGGGTGGTGTAGAAATAGTCGACAAAGAACGGTGTCGCCACGAGGGGCAGGTTCACAATGAAATAATACTTGAAGATGCGGTCGAAGCGCGGAGCGAAAAGGTCCGTGCTCAAAAATGATCGGGTAAACGGGAGGATCCACAGCACGCAGTTGGTCAGGAAGAACGGGTTGGCAATATTGGCCCACCTCACGGCCCCGGGCCATAGAAACTGGAAGGCAAGGCCGTTCTGAACCATGGAAAACAGTGAAATGCTCGCCGTGTAAAGGAAGAGGTACAGATAGCTCTTTTCCCTCGTGGAGCTGAAGATGAACAGGTTGTACAGCGCGAGGGCTATCATGATGCCGTAGTGGAGGAAGAGGAGCGCGGTCTCGTTACGCGTCCTCTCCGCGAAGGTTTCGCGGGAGTAGGCGGTGAGGGGCACCGTTATGGAGCCGCTGGACGCGACTTTTAAATAGATGGTTATCTCCCCTGGGCCTTGCGTCACGGGAAAGGCGATGCTCCGGGAACGGATTTCCCTCCTGTCGAAGGGAATGCTGTCTCCGCCCTCGTGCTTCCGGTAGCCGCCGGAAACCGGGATGTACGCCTCGATCCGGTCAATGTTCGGGTAATTGAATTCCAGTATCCAGTGCTCGGTATCCGCCCTCATGTTATGGGCTTTGAAACGGAACCAGTGGGACGCCCGCGAGTACCCGAAGCTCGGATACTCCGTGTGTACGGTTTCGAAATTCGCCGGCTGTTTCCCTGTAACTATCCCGTCGAGGGTGAGTGCGTTCTCCGGGTCGACGCAGTGTTCCAGGTGGCGGCCCAGCGGTTCGCTGGTGAAACCGTCATGGATGATAAAGGGAGCGGCGGCCGTTGCGGGAAGCGCGAATAGAAAAAAACACGCGGCTGACAGAAGACATGCCGCGAGAGATGTTCGTGTATGCCGGACAATCATGCCCTCATGTTGCAGCTTTTCCCGCGAATGTCAAGATATAATAGCGGGAACGGGTGAGTGGCGTGGGAACAGAAGCGGCCGTGCGCCCGTAAGAGCAGCCTCAGTTCACATCCGGGAAATCCGGCTCCTTCTTGTTCATGAAGGAAGTGATGCCGTGGACGCATTCCCCGGAGGCGATGAGCTCCGCGGCCTTGTCGCTCTCGAAGTCCAGCGCTTCCAGGAGGCCCTTCCCCTGCGAGTTGCGGATTACCGCCAGGGCGGCGCGCACGGCGCGGGGCCCGTTCTTCGCGATCGCATCGGCCATGGCCAGCGCCTCCTCCAGTACCTTGCCGGGCGCGCTCACTTTCGACGCGAAGCCGATGCTGAGCGCCTCGTCGGCCGATACCTTGCGCCCCGTGAGGATGAGATCGGACGCCGCCGCCGTGCCGACGAGCCTGGTGAGCGCGACGCCTCCTCCCCAGTCCGGGATGAGGCCCAGCTTCACTTCTGAAAAGCTGATGACGGCCGCCGGGTCCATGATGCGAATGTCGCAGCGGGACGAGAGCTCCGCGCCGCCGCCGTAGGCCAGGCCGTTGATGGCGGCGATGATGGGGACCGGCAGGAAAACGAAACGGTCCGTGGAAGAGCGGATGCGCCTCACCAGCTTGTCCACCGGCGGGCGCTTCTTCTTCATCACCGCGTCGACGAGCCCGCCAACCATGGGATTGTCCGGATTCACGTCGAAGCCGGCCGAGAAGGCGCTCCCCGAGCCGGTGACCACGATGGCGCGGGGCAGTTTCTTCTCCAGCTTTGCCGACACACCGTCAAGGGCGTCCCACATGGCCTCGTTGAAGGCATTGAGCCTGTCGGGCCGGTTGAAGGTGAGGACCGCGACTTTCCCGGCAAGTTCAAGCGTTATTCCGGATTCGCTCATGGCATCCTCGTTCCGAACGCGTTGAAGTGCGCGAACTCGCTCTGCGGGCGCCGCGGCGGCCCCTCCTTGCCGGAGACCGCGGGTTTCCCCACGGGGATGGACACCACCACTTCGTAGCCGTCGGGAACGGAGAGGACCCGCCGGCACTCGTCGTGGTTCATGAGGCCCACTATCACCGTGCCGAAGCCCAGGTCGTGCGCGCGGAGGCAGAGGTTCTGGACCGCGAGCCCCAGGTCGAACATGTGCCAGCTGTCGAAGCGGGTCACGGGCGCGCCTTCCTTGTAGCCGGAGACGCCTGTCTTCGCGCAGCCGACTATTATCAGGCCGCAGGCCATGGAGCATTTGCGCGCGGGATTGGCGGCGGCGTAGGTTTCAGTGATGTGCGCAATCACGTTTTTATCGCGCACCACGATGAACTCCCAGGGCTGCACGTTCGCCCAGGAAGGGGCGAGCCTCGCCGCTTCGAGCATCTCCCGCACCGCGTCGTCCGGGACGGGATCATCGGTGAACCTTCTCACGCTTCTGCGGCCGAACACTGCGTCCTTGAGTTCCATGGCAACCTCGCTGTCGTGGTATGAGTGTGTGCGCCCCCGCCGAATGCGCGCGGCCGGCGTCAGGAAAAATTCCGTGTAAATTTTCAACGCGCGCGGTCAAATAATCAAGAAGAAAAGGGGCCCGATACCGGCCGCCGGCTCACTTGGGGAAAGCGAGCCTGTATATCATCCTCCCCTCGAAAACGCCCTCTCCCTTGAAGAGGTCCCGCACGCCGGAGGGGATGAACGGCTCCACGTTCTCCGTGAGTACGAACTGTCCGGGGCGTACTTCTGGCCCAGGTGGAAGATGGAGTTGATGGAGTCCGATATGATGGACCCCGTGTCGCCGCGGACGCGGTAGACGGTGTTGCCGACGTGG
>JAGODF010000048.1 GCA_017998375.1 Spirochaetota bacterium | reverse complement strand
GCGACGCTGGCGCTGATGGCGCTCTTCGCCTACGGCGTGTACCTGAAGAGTTACTGGGCGCTGGCCGTTCCCGCCGCCGCCTTCACTCTCGTGGTGCTGGGCATGGTCTTCTGGGTGGGCCTGGCGATCATCACCACGCGGGCGACGCTTCCCGACGGCAAGAAGTAGCCGGGGCATCATGCGCGCGCTTTTCCTCTGTTACCGCGGCAACCCCTTCTGCGGGGGGCAGGGCGTCTATCTCTATTACCTGACCCGCGAGCTCGCGAAGCTGGGAGTGGAGATCGACGTCATCGTGGGTCCGCCGTACCCGGAGCCGATGGAGAAGTGGGCGCGCGTCTACCGCACCGAGAACCTGAACATATGGAGTATCCGCACGGAGCACTTCGGCCGCGAGAAGCTCGCGCGCGTGCTCTCGCCGATGAACTTCGTGGACTACCTCCTTACGCGCTTCCATGCCTTCCCCGAGATGGAGACGTTCAGCATGCGGGCATTCAATCTCACGCGCAGGCTCCTTAAAGAGCGGCGCTACGACATCATCCACGACGTGCAGTGCCTGGGATGGGGGCTCCTTCCCATGAAAGGCTACGGCATGCCGATCGTCACCACGGTGCACCACCCGCTGACGAAGGACCGCGAGGCGGACTTCATCCGCGACAAGACCTTCTGGGAATACGCGACCACGGTGCTCTTCTACCCGCTCGGCATGCAGCGCATCGTCATCAACCGGCTGGACCGCGTGGTGACCTCCTCCATGGAGGGAGTGGACGAGCTGGAGAAGGCCTTCGGACTGAAGCGCGATAAAATTTCCGTTGTGTACAACGGCCTCGATGTGGAGGTCTTCAGCAACGGCGGCGAGAAGCGCGATGAGAACACGCTCCTCTTCGTGGGCAACACCGAGGACTACAAGAAGGGGACGCGCTACCTGCTGGAAGCGCTTTCCCTGCTTCCGAAAAAAATCAAGCTCACGATCGTGGACGAGGGCCCGCCGAAGCGCCTCGCCGCGTACGAGCTCGCGAAGAGGTTCGGCGTGGAGGACCGCGTGACATTCACGGGGAAGGTGAGCATGGCGGCGCTGGTCCACCTCTACTGCACGGCGACGCTGGTGGTGGTCTCCTCGCTCCACGAGGGGTTCGGCCTGCCGGCGGCCGAGGGCATGGCCTGCGAAACGCCGGTCGTCTCCACCACGTCGGGGGCGCTCAAGGAAGTGATGAAGCACGGCGAGACGGGTCTGCTGGTGCCGCCGAAGGACCCGCGCGCCATGGCGGACGCCATCATGCAGCTTGTATCGAACAAAAAACTGCGGGAGAAAATGGGGAAGGCCGGGAGGAAGCGCGCCGTGGAGAACTTCTCGTGGCCGGTGGCGGCGAGGAACACGCTGGACGTCTACCGGCGGACGATCGAGGAATACGGGAGGCGCGCATGAAGATATGCCTGCTCAGCTACCGGGGCAACCCCTACTGCGGGGGGCAGGGCGTCTACCTGATGTACATCGCCCGCGAGCTCGTGAAGATGGGGCACGAGGTGCACGCCATCGTGGGCCCGCCGTACCCGTTCGAGATGGAGGGCGTCACGCTCCACCGCATCAGCAACCACAACTACTTCAACATCGCGAAGAACTACATCAAGCCGCACAAGCCGTTCGCGACGTTCCAGCCGCTGAACTTCTACGAGTTCATGGCGTCGAAGCTCGGCATCTTCCCGGAGATCGAGACGTTCTCCTTCCGCGCGTTCCTGAAGCTGAAGGAGCTGGTGAAGACGCACCGCTTCGACATCATCCACGACAACCAGTGCCTCGGCTACGGATTTTTATTGATCAAGCTCCTGGGCATACCGTTCGTGTCGACGCTCCATCATCCGCTGACGGTGGACCGGAGCACCTGGTTCGAGTACCCGTCGGACTTCTCGCTCAGGATGAAGCGCGTGCTCTACTACCCGCTCATCATGCAGAAAATCGTCACCAACAGGATGGACCACATCATCACCGTCTCCCACGACTCGAAGCGGGAGATACACGAAGCGTTCGGCACGCCGCTTAAGAAGCAGAGCGTGGTCTACAACGGGCTCGACTCGTCCATCTTCCAGCCGATGCCGGGCGTGAGGAAGGTGAAGAACAGCGTGATATTCGTGGGGAACGTGGAGGACCGGAAGAAGGGCGTCTCCTACATGCTGAGGGCGATAAGCCTCACGCGAAACCGCGTGCACCTGACGATCGTGGACGGCGGCGCGCCCAACCGGCGGTTCGTCCCGCACTGGATCGACAAGTTCGGCATCAACGACAGGATCACCTTCGCGGGGAAGGTGACGAACGAGAAGCTGGTGGAGCTCTACAACCGCGCGGAGATCGCGCTCTCGCCGTCGCTCTACGAGGGATTCGGCTTCCCCGCGGCGGAGGCGATGGCCTGCGAGCTTCCCGTGATCGCGTCGACGGCCGGTGCGCTCCCCGAGGTGGTGGGCGAGCACATGGAGACCGCCATGGTGGTGCCGCCCCGCGATCCGCAGGCGATCGCCGACGCGATCGACTACCTGGTGGAGCACCCGGAGAAGCGCGAGGAGATGGGAAAGGCGGCGAGGAAACGCGTGCTCGCGACATTCACCTGGGAGAACGCCGCGAAGGAGATGGTGAAGGTCTACGGGGAGGTCATCCGTGCTTACCGTTGATTTCGACCTGCTGGGTGTAAAGCCGGGTGATATCGCCCTCGACGCCGGCTGCGGCTTCGGGCGCCACAGCTTCGAGTACATCAAGCGCGGCGCGCGCGTCTTCAGCATGGACATGGACATGGAGTCGCTTTTAAAGACGCGCTTCTCCCTTGCGCAGATAAAGAACGCGGGGCAGGCGCATCCCGGGTCGGCGTACCTCACGCACGTGGGTGATGCGCTCCGCCTGCCGTTCAAGGACGAAACCTTCGACCGGATCATCTGCGCCGAGGTGATGGAGCACGTGCCCGACGACCGCCAGGCCTGCAGGGAGATGGTGCGCGTCCTCAAAAAGGGCGGGACCATCGCCATCACGGTGCCCACCTTCTTCAGCGAGCTCGTGTACGACGCGCTCACCTACGAGTATTTCTCCTCGCCCGGCGGCCACATCCGCAAGTACACGCCGAAGAAGCTCGCGAAGATCATGCGGGAGTGCGGGCTGGAGATCTACGGGATCGGCCACCGCCACGCGCTCCACACCATCTGGTGGATCATTCGCTGCACTGTGGGGCTCCATCTCGCCGACCATCCCATCACGAAGGCCTACCACCGCTTCCTCACCCTGGGGCTCTACTCGAACAACATGCGCCGCGTGGAGCGCTTCCTCAACTGGTTCTTTCCGAAGAGCGTGGTGCTCTACGGCGTGAAGAAGTAGCAGGGATTATTAAATGTATTGACATTGACCACCCTGGAGAGTAATATTTTACCAATACTCGGAGGGGAGGTGTGGAAATGTATGATATGAGGCGTTCGTTGCCAGTTGCACTCATGGTCGCTCTGATCGGACTATTCTCCGCGTGCGAGACGATGTCAGTCCAGACGTATCCCGGTAACCCGCGGCCCGCGCAGGACGTCGCGTCGTTCCACTATCCCGGCACCGGGTTTTACAACATCGTACTCTACGCGGTGGACAGGCAGCCCCGGACCTTCAAGCACAAGTACGGGATCCTCGAGAGCGCGTACACCGATATCGGCACCTGCGGCTTCGACGTGAAGGTGCTTCCCGGCGTTCACGCGTTCGAGCTATACACCGTCAACACGATCCCGCTCCGGCTCCTCCAAGTGAAAATGAAAATGGACGCGGGAAAGACCTATACGCTGAAAGGCAACAGCCTCTCCTTTGTCATTGAAGAAAACGGCAGGGCGGTCGATGCCGTCATCACCAACCTGCCGGTGTATGTCGCTCCCGCGGAAAACCAGCCGCACGCGAGGCTGATTTTCAAGAGGGATGATTTCGACAATTACCTCTACGTGTTCCGCGTGGACGGAAAGGTCGGCAACCCCATGTACAAGAATCATCCGCGCTGGGTCGTCATGAACAATATGGATGATCACGGCGGGCTGGACCTGGGACTCTCACCCGGGAGTCACACCATCGAGTACACCTACGGCAGGGGCGCGGCGGTCCACATCTTGAGATTCTCCGTGGAAGCGGGAAGGCGCTACAAGTTCAGGCTGGTCCCCGATCCCGAGGACGGCGCCAGCGGGCGGCAGGAGCCCACGGTGGAGGTGGTTCCGGAATAAGCGTTCAGATACTTCAGCCCCTTCGCTGCATCCTGCCGCGGGGGGGCTTTGTTACATCAGATGAAGTCCCCGCGATTCGCTGCCAGGTGGCATTCATGATCAGCATGTTTGATCTCATGATGATATTTCATCAGCCATAACCGGCGAACACAATTTAAAAAAATCTGTTGCGGCGGCAACAGCGCTGTAAGATACTTCCTTCCGGGCGGATCGTTGATCCGCGCTACAATAAATGATATACATGGGGGAATTTTATGAAAAGATTGTTTATCGCGTCGCTGATGGTGTTCCTGATGACGGCTGCCGTTTTCGCGCAGGACGCGCAGAGGCCGATCACCGCGGGTAAGGTGGGGCTGTCGTTCTTCACGGCGGAAAGGATTACCGACCTGTTTCTTTCCGAAGGCAACTTGAGGGCGAATTTCGTTGAATCAACCGGTATTTCTCTGATTTACCATGTGACGGACAGCTTTGCCCTGGAACCTTCGGTTTTCTTTTCATATCGGGACTACACTCGCAAAAGCAATGATGTTACGGATGACTACATGACGGCGGGCGGTGCCCTCGGTATATTTTACTATTCCAATCTCTCCGGCGGCGCGTACATGTATATTGGCCCCAGGGTGGATTACCTTCGCATGGAGGAAACTGATAACAACAGCGACGGGTCATATGATGAGACAAATATCGACAGCTATGGTGTCAGCCTCGTTCTTGGATTGAAATACATGTTCAATGCCCACGTCGGGATTTTCGGTGACATCTCTGCGGGATACTTTTTCATGAATCAGGAGAGAACCTATTATGATCCTTCTGGTACTCCTGGAACCCCAGATGAGCGCGAAAGCAATAATTTCATTCTTTCCAAGGGCCTTGTCGGCGTGACCCTGTATTTCTAGCACTGGTATATGATCCAGTGAGGGGGATTCCCGGAGCGGGTATCCCCCTCATTTTTTATGGAAGCTTCTACGGGGGTGCGGGTGATAGCGCGCTTAAAAGTATTCACCCGGTGTTCAGCACATGCTAACTCAAGATATCATTGACATCGCGGAAAAAATCCATCTGATGATGGACGTGGTCGACTTCAGCGCCGCGCTTCCGGGCATTCCGCTCGCGCCTGCGGAGAAGAATAACGGTGCGCCGGACGGCGGAACCGCCGGCCATAACCGCGTCTTCGGCAACCACCGGATCTCGGGGGAGGGCGGGGCTGGCGGCCACTGTTTCTTCACGTTCGATTCCGGGAAACTGACCTTCTTTGAGATTAACGCGCAGCTGGATTACAGTGAAAGCAGTTACATGATGCTGTCCGATCTGTTCGCGCGCCTCCTCCCGGTGCTGAACGAAATCCATGGCGCGGGGAAAACAGTCAGGCCGCTGATGGAGTACCGCGAGTTCAACCGGATACCGCTGCCGACCGACGGCTATCCCTGCGACCGGTATGTTGTCGGGGCGATGCACCGGTGGGAGCACGGGAGGGACGGTATCGACCTCTCGTTCGCGCTGATGCATCCCGGGTACCTGTTCTTCCAGCTCAGGGCGATCCACCTCGCGTGATCGACCTCCGGGAATCCGCGGTACCGGTGCAAAAACACCCTTGACATCGAAGCGGCAGATGTGTTTCCTTTGGATGATCACAGGAGGGAGCACCACGCATGAACTACGCGCTCATACTCGCCGGGGGTGCCGGCACGCGGCTGGGGGGCGATACACCCAAGCAGTTCCTCGACCTCGCCGGGAAACCGGTCATCGCCTGGTCGATGAAGGCCTTCGACGACGCGGATGATATCTCCGGCATCGTGGTGGCCTGCCCGGAAGCGTACCGGGAGAGCGTGTGGGAGACGGGAGAGGCGAACGGGATCGGCAAGCTCGTGGCGGTCGTCGCGGGCGGAGAGACGCGCCAGCTCTCGGCGTACAACGCGCTCACGGCAATCGATTATTCGGATGACGATATCGTCCTCATCCACGACGCCGCGCGCCCCTTCGTCACCGCCGCGGTGATACGCGACTGCGTCGTGGCGGCGGAGGCCTTCGGTGCGGCGAGCGCCTACGTGAAGGTGACCGATACCGTCGCGGAAGCGTGGGACGGCTTCGTCGCGGCGATACCGGACCGGTCATCGCTCTACAACACCCAGACGCCGCAGGCGTTCCGCTATGGCATCATCCGGCGCTCTCACGAGCGGGCGCGCGCCGAGGGTGCCGTCAACTCGTCCGACGACGTGCGCCTGATAATGGACGCGGGCACCCGGGTGCGCGTGGTGGAGGGCGATTACCGCAACATCAAGATCACCAACCCGCGCGACATGGAGATCGCCGAGCGGATCGCGCTTTCCTGGGAGGGGCCGCGGTGACGTTCATGGATCGGATACAATCGTTTTCCGGCAGGAGGGCGGCGTTTATCATCCTCCTCCTCGCGGTGACGGCGCTCCTGCGCCTGCCCACGCTCTTCAACGACTTCTACGAAGCGGACGAGCTCGCGGCGATTGTCCAGACCTGGGAGTATCTGGCGGGCGACGTGCCCGGCGTGGATTTTTCGGAGAGCAAGCTTCCCCTCTACCACGCGATCTTCAAGCTTTCGTACAACCTGTGGCCGGAGAAGGGCTGGGTGGTGGTCCACGGGATTACCATTCTCATCGTGTTTTTCACGGCGCTGTTCCTCTATTTCGCGGGGAGCGCGGTGCGCGGGTTTTCCGCCGGGGCGCTGGCGTCCATTTTATACGCGGTCCTGATATCGTCCTTCAACCGGCACTTCATGGCGACCAACGGGGAGATCGTCTACAACCTGCCGCTGGCCGGCGGTCTCTGGTTGTTCGTCCTGTTTCTGAAAACTCCCGGAGCGCGGCGGTATCTCCACCTTGCCGGGGTTGCCGCGATGGCCGCCGCCGCGTCGCGGGTGAAATTCCACGGTATCATCCTCGCCGTCTTCGTGCTGTTTTTCCTGGCGGTCTTTCTTCCGTACCTGCGCGGAAAGATCGGAAGGCGATATCTTCTCGCAGCCGGAGCCCTCGCGGTTGCCGCGCCCGCCGCGGTGGTGATAGACTACTCTGTCACCGGGTTCTTCGCCCCGGGACTTATCGCGGGTGCGGTCGGCAAGCTCTATTACGCATTCGTCAAGGGATCGGACCCGCTGGTGTTCGCGGCGAAGTTCATCCACCGGCAGGGACTCCTGATCCTGTGGCACTTCGCGGCGTGGGTGCCGGCGGCGGCGTACGTCATCGCGTGGGCGCGCGGGAGGTTCCGCGGCAAATCGGCGGAAGAATCCGCCGCGGCGCTCTTTTTCACTGTCACCTGGCTCATGGTCTTCGCCGGCGGCTCGCGGTTGTATCATCACTACTTCATGGCGGCGTACCCGGGGCTCTGCCTCGTGGCGGCGCTCGCCATCGACGGCAACATCGGGCGCGCGGCGGGGCTGGTCCGCCCCCGGCTCGCGATTCTTATCATCATCCCCGCTCTTTTCTTCCTCGCGTGGAACGCGAAGGATGCGGTCATACGGAACTTTTTTCCGCAGGCGTTCTACAATGAGGGGAAGGCGCTCTACTGGGCACGCGCGGCGCTGGTGGGGCACTTCAACGACTATCTTCTACCGGAGAGTTCGTATCGCGGCGCGGCGGAGTACATAGAGCGCGTCACCCGCCCCGGCGACAGGATCTTCGTGTGGGGCGACGGACCGTATCTCTATTATTTCGCGCGGCGGCGGATGGGTGTGCAGCACCTGTGGCCGAAGACGGGGGTGATCCGCATCCGCTCGCTGTACGAGGCCGACGACGGCCAATCGCGGGCCGCCGCTGAAAAAGGAGAGAAGCATTTCATCGGAGTGATGGAGCGCAAGCGGCCGGTGCTTTTCATCGACACGTCTGAAAACGGGCTTACGGGATTCACCTTCCCGGTGACGCCGCTCTTGCGGGAGTACGTGGACGCGAACTACGAGTATCTCGCCACGGTGGACAGGATGAGGATCTACGCGCGGAAAGGATACGCTGTCCGGAAGTGATCCTCCGGCTACCGCTTTTCGGGAAAAATCTTTTCCAGGGCCGCGCGGATATCGCCGATCTGCCCGATCACTTCCTTGCGTGACGTGCTTCCCCGGGAAGCCTTCCTCTCGGTGGAGGAAACGGGGCTGATGGATTCCAGCACGTCGGCGTCGAAGGCGTCCGAGAATTTTTTCAGCTGGTCCAGCGTGAGCGCGAAGAAGTCGGCGCCAGTCGATTCGCAGTGCTTCACGATGCCGCCCACGATTTCGTGGGACTTCCGGAACGGCACTCCCTTCTTTACCAGGTAATCGGCAAGGTCGGTGGCGGTGGAGAATCCGCTGCTCACTGCCTTCATCATCACCTCCTCCTTCACCTCCATGGTGGCCAGCATCTCTTTCATTCCCTCGAGACAGAGTTTCACGGTATCGACCGAATCGAAGAGCGGCTCCTTGTCCTCCTGCATGTCGCGGTTGTAGGTGAGGGGAAGCCCCTTCATGGTGGTGAGGAGCGATACCAGGTTACCGTAGAGCCTGCCGCTCTTGCCGCGAACGAGCTCGGCGATGTCGGGGTTGCGCTTTTGAGGCATGATAGACGAGCCCGTAGTGACGGAATCGGCGAGGCGCACGAAGCCGAACGCCGTGGCGGACCAGAGCACAAGTTCCTCGGCGAAGCGGGAGAGGTGCATCCCGAGCACGGCGGCGAAGTAGAGAAAATCCAGCGCGAAGTCGCGGTCGCTCACTGTGTCCATGGAGTTGGGCGTCACGGACCCGAAGCCGAGCTCGTTCCGTAGAAACTCCCTGTCGTTTTCGTAATTCACACCGGCGCAGGCCCCCACTCCCAGGGGCAGGGATGAGGACGATAGTACCGCGTGGCGCAACCGCTCCAGGTCGCGCAGGAGCGCCCAGGCGTGCGCAAGCATGTGCTGCGAGAAACGTACCGGCTGTGCCACCTGCAGGTGCGTGAAGCCGGGCATGATGACGTCGATATGGCGCGCGGCCAGGTCGGAGAGGAGCGAGATGAGTTCACGGAGGAGCAGGGCGATATCGTCCCCCTCGTCGCGGATATAAAGGCGCAGGTCCAGCGCCACCTGGTCGTTGCGCGAGCGGGCGGTGTGGAGCTTGCGGCCGGCATCGCCGATGCGCTCCGTCAGCGCCGACTCGATGTTCATGTGGATGTCCTCGAGGGACGCGGAGAACTCGAAGCACCCGCTGTCGATGTCGGCTCGGATTCCCTCGAGGCCGCCGATGATGGCGCCGAGCTCCTCCCCGGAAAGAACTCCCATCCTGTGGAGCATCCTGGCGTGCGCCATTGAGCCGGCGATGTCCTGCCGGTAGAGGCGGGCGTCGTACTGGATGGAAGCGGATATCCGCTCGGTGATTTTCGACGGGGTTCCGTCAAACCTGCCGCCCCAAAGTTTCTTGTTCTTCACTGCGGGATCTCCTGCCTGAAGGATGTGATTATCGGCCTGTATGAAAAAAGTAGCTAATTCACCGCCGGCTGCAATCACTTTTTTGGGCTGGGGCGGTGATTATTTTTTTACGTTCTGCGGTTGGCGATCGTACTACAAAGAGGAATATTCATGGAGGAGGAATGATATGGTTGCTGAAACCACGGTTACTATCAGTCGGGACGTGCTTGTGAGGCTTGCGGGTGCCGCGGAATATGCGGCCTTGTCGAAAAGCGGACTGATATCGGCCCTGCTGCGGCGAGTGGCACGGGACAAGAGGTTGTTTGATAATGATTCAATCCGGGTGCGGTATCAGGACAGGAGGGAGAAGGAGGAGTGGCATTGCCTGCATGTATCGTTTCGCAGGGACGAGTTCGAGTTTTATCGGGATTTGAGGGTTTTGTGCAGGTTTTCTGTTTCTTTTTTGATCACGTATGCAATTGAACACTATCTTTATGAAGTAACAGAAATGATTAAAAATACCGATAACTATCGGTATCATAATCACTCCAGTTACTGTTTTGTTGATAATGGAGTGGTCTCCTGGGTCCGATGCTGGGGAGTCCCCACACGAATACCCCCCAACCACAACGCAAGCGACGCATCCCCCTACTTATCCCTGTGAAGCAGCGAGAAAATCTCCCGGCAGTACGGCGCCAGGCTTTCCAGCGCTGGTTTCAGCTCGTACTCGAGGACGTCCGCGAGGCCGATAATGTCGTTGTTCTCCAGCGCGGCGAGCATCTGGTTCAGGAGCTCGTTCATCTCCGCGTTTTTCCCGGCAAGTGGTTTCCCGTCATGTGTGACCAGTGAAATGTCGGTATCGAATACCGGCTTCACCTGGTGGCACATCCGGAAATAACGGTACACAAAATCGATGAATCCCTCGATCCTCGACGAGCCTTCCCCGTCACGCCCGGCCTGGTAGGCTATCGCCGCTTCTTCCAAGTTCCTGACCTGTTCCGGCAGCGACCTGTTGACGCTGTCAACCATCGCCATGACCGTATCGGGAGAATCGATACTGCTCAATACCGTGGCGCGCATGTTCTCGCCGAGAAGCACAATCTTCAGGAGATCGCGGAAGGAGGAGAAGATACCCCGGCTCCTCCCCAGGAGCGCCGCCGCGTCACCCGGTGCGACTCGCGACAGTTCGATACGGAATTCCTTCAGGTCCTCGAACAGGTCCGTGGCCCCGCGGTCACGGTATTTCAGAGATTCCAGTCCGATACCCAACAGCGAAAGAACCTTCATCGTCACTTCGGCGAGCCAGTCGACGCCGGCTTTCATCTCGTCGATGTCCTTGGCAGACACCCTGCCTGATGCGGCTGCCTTCTCCATGAAACCGTCGATCCTGGAGCAGTAGTCGGTCGCTTCGTTGATGGAATTGATAACGAGCTCGGCGCGGGAGAGGATCACGCAGTTGACGACGCCTATTTTCTCCAGCGGTGTGGAAGGCATGCTGTCCACCGAATGCTTTTCGTCGTCGACCCAGGCCTCGGTGAAGATCAGGTCGCGCTCCCTCGCCCATGCCGATATGGATCCCACCAGGTGATCCAGGCTTTTTTCCAATTCCAGGGTGAATTCTATGGGATGTCCGTTAATCTGTATTTCCATCGTATCTCCGGATTACTTTTGTTTGTCGTCGCCCCCGCCGCCCATGTTCTGCTTGAGCCAGTTGCCCTGGGCCTTGGAGCCCGATATCGCCCGCTCCATGGCGGAGAACTTCCTGCGCAGCTTGTCCTCGTACTGCGTGAGATGGTCCTGGTGCCGCGATATGCGCTCGTCCGTCTGCTTGATGCTGTCCGTCTCGTAGTCGATCTTCGCCTGGAGGATGTTTTTCCCCGACATCACGTAGGGCCGCAGGATCTGCTGGAGCTTGTAGGCGAAGCCGTTGTCCACCCTGGTGTCGCCGTCGGTGTCTGAGCCGAAGAACTCCTTCACGCCGTCGGGATTCTTCACCAGCACCTCGCCGAACTTCGCCTCATCCATGGTCAGCTTCCCGGTCTTGATGGATTCCCATTCCGCGTTCAGGGCGCCGGAGGAGACGCCCAGCTGATTGATGACCTTGATCGGTTCGTCGGACTTGCTTGGGTAGGCGCTGTTCACCGCCGTCTTGATGGTGTTCTCAAGTCGCAGTATGGTCATATCGCCGATGAAAATACCGGTCTTCGCCGCCTTGCGGCTCGCCCTGTCGTTCCTGTTCGCGCGCTCCACCACGGTGAGCTCGTTCGAGTAATCGAGGTAGGCGTTGTAGCTTTCCACGAACTTTTTAAGCTTATCCGTGGCGTTCTTGGTGTTCGCCTCCACGGTGAGGGTCACCGGCTGGTCCGAAGCCCTTTTTAAATTGAGCGTCACGCCTTTCACCGCGTCGGTGATACCGGTGTTTTTATCCCGCACGATATCGACGCCGTCGATGTTTAAGCGCGCGTTCTTTGCCTTGCTGATGATATTTTTCGGCTCGTACTGGCCGGCGCTTTTCTCCGGCGTGAGCACCGCGGCGTTCGCGAAACCCGCCTCCCCCTCGTTGCAGTAGAATACTATCTTCCCTATCTTCCTGTCCCTGAAGTCCTTTCCGATGGGAATCTCCTGCCGGCCCTTCGCTTTCCTGTCGATGGAATATATCTTTTCCAATCTCTCGCCCTCGCCGGCGGCGATAACGCCGATCCCGGTGGCCGTGGCGAACTCCGCCTTCTTTTTCTCTTCCACGGGGCGGTTGCGCGGCACGTTGTAGCCGTGGAGCTCTATCCCCTTGATGACGGTCTTCTCGTCGGGGCCTATCTCTATGCGTGCGGGAAGCGTTTCCTCCTCCAGGGACTTCGGCTCGCGGAAGGAGAATTCGAATTCCAGCGTAGTGTCCTCGCGCACGGGCAGCTCCAGGGGAAGCGGGTACTCGCGCCACATGGTTCCGGTTACCTTCACGGACTTTCCGTCGGTTCCGACTGAGATGCCGCCGCTTTCCTCCGCCGGTTTCTCCCTGCCGGCGTACGGCGCGAATTGCTTCTGGTCGAAGACGATCGCCGCCTTCTTCGCGTCGGGTCCGCGTTCCCCTTTTATCAGGCCAATCGACTCCAGGGCGGGCTTGTCCCCGGAAATCAGGATTTCGCCCTTCATGCCGGGAACCTTCGACTCCAGGGTCATGGTGAAGAGATCATCCTCGGTGTTCATCAGGGTGGTGTTGATGATATCGGCTGCTTCCTCGGAAATCGCGTCGCTAAGCGCGGCGATCTTCCCGCCCCGGAAGCGTATGGTGCGGGCCTCGCCGTTGACCGTGAGTGTGATCTTCCCCGCGTCGAGCTCCTTTCCCTTCTTCACCGGCTCCGTGCTGATCTTGTGGGTTGACGCGAGCTCCCTCACGATGATGGTGGTGCTGCCCTTGGACGCCATCCGTCCCGCGGTGGCCTCAACCGCCCCGCCATCCGACGAGGTCACGGTCTTGTCGAAATAGGCCGAGCGGAAACCGTACAGCTCCTTCACGGCGTCGTTGAGGGTGTTGATATGGCCCTTCAGGGTCAGGAGGGCCTGTTTCTTGGCGGAGGAATTCTTTTTCTCCTGCTCCCACTGGAGAATCGGCCGTGATTCGACCTGTACGAGCTTCTTGATAATGTCTTCTGTATCGACACCGGAGGCCATTCCTCCGAATGAAATAGGCATGGTGGTCCCCTTTTGCGTTTTGAAGGAATCCGGCCAGTGCTGTACGCGGCTGGACCGTCATCCCCGGTCAAAATATACGGAACAGGGTATACTACTTCAATTAATTATCGGCAGGTTCGGATATTTATATCATCCAATTTGGGGGTAGCCGGCTTTTTTTAAGGCGGATTGATTGTGCTGCGGGCATGGGAATCCCCGGACAGGGCATACCTGTCCCTCCGGGAACGGGCCCGGTGGCACCGTGACTGGAATGGCAGGGAGCTGCCGCGCTCCCCTCGCGGCAGGCTGCCGGTCTAACGGGATTCGTCCACGAACATTCCTATCAGTTCATGGATGTGCTCGTACACCCGCACCATTTCCTTCGCGGGTATCTCCCTCACCACTTCATTGTTCCTGGTGTTGATGACCTTCATCACCACGCGGTCTATCTTCTCGTTGAACGAGAACGATACCCGCTCGTTCAGAGACTTGGCCGCCACGTTGAGGGTGTCCGCCAGGTCTTTCAGGTTCTGGCGTGAAAGCTCCGCCACCCTGTTCTCCGCGTCCGCCTTGACCGCGGCAGTCCTTTCCGCGGCCTGGCTTGCGGCGGAACTGTCCTGGTAGCTCCTTCTGATGGGCTCCGCCTGTCCCGTGTACAGCTTGTTGATATCCATCGCTTACCTCCTTGTAAACTTACTCGTACTCCCTTAAAATAAGTTTCACCTTTCTCCCTCCTTGTCGTAAAAGGTGGCTCTCTCTCCGGCTCCCTACCGGAGAGAGAGCGTGTATAATGCCGAGGCACTGTGTGGCACGTCGCACGTAAGATTCCTATCCGAGCAGTTTAAGTACCAGTTGAGGCTTAAAGTTCGCCTGAGCCAGCATCGCAGTACCACTCTGAATAAGTATCTGGTTCTTCGTAAACTCAACCATTTCGTCCGCCATATCCGCATCACGGATCCGTGAGAACGCGGCCGTCATGTTCTCATGGGAATACGCAAGCGCCCTTACGGTGTTCTCCATCCTGTTGTAGTACGCACCTAGGTCTGCCCTTTGCCGATTGAGCCTGTCCAGGGCCGCGTCGACATATCCCACCATGGTGTTTGCCTGTGCAACGGTGGATAAGGAGCGCTTCTGACTCCCCTCGACCAGATTGAGCGCGCGGGCACTCATCGTCTTGATGACGGCGAATATCCGCTGATTCTGATTGGGACCGACGTGAAAGAACATCTGCCCGTCCCGGGAATTACGCGCGTAATGCCCGGTCAGAATCTTCTGCCGGTTGAACTCCGCCGACGTGGCGATTCTGTCCACCTCGTCTATGAGCTGCGAAACTTCAACCTGGATCTGCACCCTGTCGTGGTTCGAGTAGATACCGTTGGCTGCCTGTATCGAAAGCATTCTTATGCGCTGAAGAATTTCGTTGACCTGGAGGAGCGAACCTTCCGCGACCTGGATAAAAGAAATCCCGTTCTGGGCGTTCTTTTCAGCCTGGACCAGGCCCAGCATCTGGGTCCGCATCTTTTCAGACACGGCCAGACCGGAAGCGTCGTCCCCCGCCCGATTGATCGTCTCGCCCGAAGCGAGCTTCTCAATGGACTTGTCAAGCCTTTCCGAAACAAGCTTGATCTGCCTGTTTGCAAATATGGCACTCATGTTGTGACCGATTCTCATTGTGTGTCCCTCCCTTGTGGGTAATGCGGCGCCGCTCTCTTGTATCTTTTTTTAGCAGCCCCGGTTTTTCACGGCCCACCTCGTGTGGTCCGCGGACCTTCCGCGAAGGTCGAAGGTTGTCTCCTTGGCACTGTAACCCGGACTGCCCATCATCCGGTTGACACCGGTCGTCGAACCAGCGCTTCGACGGCCGGTAATGCCCTCCGTGCATTACCGACCGCCGAAGCGGCCGATCTGGACAAGTCCAGGAGTTACGTGTGCGCAATGAGATTGGTCACGTGTTTTCAAAGAACCATTCGCCGTTGCCGGGATTGTCATCCCAGCAGCCTCAGAACGGACTGGGGTTTCAGGTTTGCCTGTGCCAGCATTGCAGTGCCGCTGTGCGTCAGGACCGAGTTCTTGGTGAACTCCACCATTTCCTCGGCCATGTCGGCGTCCCTGATGCGGGATTCCGACGCCTGCACGTTTTCGTAGGCGTTCATCAAACCCCTGGCGGCCATTTCAAGCCTGTTGTAATAGGCGCCAAGGTCTGAACGCTGTTTGGAAATCTTTTGCAGTGCGTTGTCGAGCACACCGATCGCGTCGTTCGCTCCCCTCGGGGTGGAAATCGTCATTGCGATGTTCCCTCCCCGCTTGAAGTTGAGCGCCGCGGCGGTCATGGTTCCCACGAAGACCCTTTCGCGCTGGTGCTGGTTGGGCCCCATGTGGAACCACATGCTCGCCTGGGCATTGGCCCGGGAATACCTGCCGGTGAGTATCTTGAACCTGTTGAACTCGGCCTGCGAGGCAATCCGGTCCACTTCGTCAATCAGGGCGGATACTTCCACCTGGATGAGCTGCCTGTCCTCCGGCGTGTAAATGCCGTTGGCAGACTGGATGGCAAGCACCCTGATCCTCTGGACTATCGCTGAAGTCTGGTTGAGATATCCCTCCGCCGTCTGGACGAAGGACATGCCGTCTTCGGTGTTTCTCTCAGCCTGCCTCAGGCCCTGGATCTGGGTCCTCATCTTCTCCGATACAGCCAATCCGGATGCGTCGTCACCGGCCCTGTTGATTCTCATGCCCGATGACAGCTTCTGCATGCTCTTGTCCACTTCCCAGTGGGTGAACTTGAGCGATCTGTTGGCGTTAATCGCTGACATGTTGTGGTTAATGATCATTGTACACTCCTTTGTTTTGTTTTTCTGGCTTCCTTGCCGTCCGCGACGCGGGCAGTGCGTCCCGGACATGATACCATTTCATCCGGCTTTCGCCGGACGGGACAAATGGCAGCTGTTCCAGGCTTGTATATGGGCACATATAAGCCTGCAACCGAACGCGCAAAGGGTGGCGTACGGTTTTCCCCACGGCATGTCAGTCTGCAACCCCAGTTTTCAAAGAACGGCGTTTAGAGGAGACACCATCTCCTATTCGAAAAATCGGCCCCTACGGCTTGACTATTTAATTCGATTTAAAAAAATTTAAAGATGATATAGGCGAATATTACGTAATACGAAGCGAAATCACCCATTTTTGCCCATTTTCCAGTTTTTTTGAAATATTTGAAAAAAATTGGAATTTCAGCGCTATTCAATCATGATGGATGATATCAGCCTTCACCGCTTTCGGCGCTCCGGATAATCATCGTTGACAAAATCACCCGAAACGGGGTAGCGTAATCCAGCCGGTTCCCGGTGATTTCACGGCGGGCGTGTGCATATGCGCGGAAAAAAAACTCTGATTCTGGCGGGCTGTGTTATCGCCCTCTGTATGTCCTTTCCCGGAGCCAGGACCGTTCTCGGCCAGATGGAATTTTCCCTCCTGGAGGAGGACCAGGCGTTCTGGAACAGTTTCCTCGGCCAGAAGGAGATCAACAACCGGAACATGCTCTACGCGAGTTACCTCGCCTACCAGGAGCGCCTCACGGACCTGTCCATCGAGTCTTTCCAGGAGTGCGCGAAACGCAACGAGGCGAACGAGCCCGTAAAGGCGCTGGCGCACTACTACATCGGGAAGAACTATTTTCTCCTGGGGCGGTACAGGGAGGCCATCACCCATTTCACGGCCGCCAGCGGCATGAACCTGCGGCAGTACAACTACCTGGTCCACGCCATCATGCTCAACCTGGCCATCACCCACCACAGGCTCAACGAGGTGGCGCGTTTCAGGGAGATAGTGGACTCGGTGATAGAGAAGGACGAGGACGGCAGGTACCAGCACGTGGGACGGGCGCTTCTTAACCAGCTCAAGTGACGCGACTTTTATCGGCGTGCCTTCTTATCCGCTTTCGCGCGCGCAACTTTTTCCAGCTTCCCCCCTTCCAGGCGGTAGTGCGCGTCGGCTTTCTCCAGCATTCCCGTGTCGTGCGTTGCTACGAAGACGCAGATGCCGCGCTCCTCGCTGATATTCCTGAAAAGCGAGAATATCCTCCCGCCGTTCGCGTCATCGAGGTTGCCCGTGGGCTCGTCGGCGAGGATCACGGAGGGGGAGTTCACAAG